>NZ_QFPF01000061.1 GCF_003248605.1 Microbacterium sp. | reverse complement strand
ATCCGCACCCGGCACACGACCCGACACATTCCCACCCGTCCACACCACCAGCCCATACCGCACCAACTCACCATGCAGACGGGCCACATCCTCGCGGGTACGCGCCACCGCGACCTCGACCTTGGGTCCGTAAGTACTCACGGCTCACTCCTTTGTGGCCCGACGGGGACCGGGATGCTGCGATGTGACGATCGGTGTGACAGATCATGTGACCGTTCACATCGCGTCATGTTAGCCAGGTCTCGGCATCCCGTGTCAAGTCGACACGGTCTCGGATGCGTAACGGCCCTAGAACGAAGGAGCGGCCACCGAGGCGCGCACGACCAGCTCGGGCATGATCGTGTGCCGCGGATCGGGCGCTGACCCGTCGCTGGGTCCTAGCAGCAGGTCGACGCAGCGCCGGCCGAGCTCGGCGAAGTCCTGACGCACCGTGGTCAGCGGCGGCCAGAAGTGCGCGGCCTCGGGGATGTCGTCGAACCCCACGACGCTGACGTCTCGCGGCACATCCAGCCCCTCCGCGCGGATCGCGTGGATCAGACCCAGCGCCATCTGGTCGTTCGAGGAGAAGATCGCCGTGAAATCGCGCACCCGCAGCAGCTCCCTCCCGGCGAAGTATCCGAACTCCGCGGTCCAGTCGCCGAGGATCGGGGCGGTCGTGGGGATGTCCTGCGCGCCCATCTCCTCGAGGAAGCCCCGCATCCGCGCCTCGGCCTCGATCCAGTCCTGCGGTCCCGCGAGGTGGTAGATCGAGCGGTGCCCGAGGTCGATCAGGTGGCGCGTCGCCAGCCGCGCCCCGGCCATCTGGTCGACCGAGAGGGCATGCTCCTCCCCCAGCCCTGTCGACTGCAGAGTCACGTAGGGCACATCGATCTCGAAGGCCGCGAGCACGCGGAACACCCGTACCTGCGGAGCGATCACGACGAGCCCCTCGACCGACTGGGCGACGAGGTGCGCAAGGCCCGCGCCGATCGACTCGGGATCGGCGGCATCGATGTTGGCGGTGCTGACCCAGTAGCCGCGCTCGCGCGCCGCGGCCTCGATTGCGGCGATGCCGGCGGCCGGTCCGTACTGCGTGCTCGACGCCGAGAGGATGCCGATCGTCTGCGACCTGCTGGTCACGAGCGCCCGCGCCGCGCGATTGGGCCGGTACTGCAGCTCCTGCATGACCTCGAACACCCGCTCGCGGGTGTCGGGGCGCACGCTCGGATGGTCGTTGAGCACGCGCGAGACCGTCTGATGCGACACGCCCGCGATCCGCGCGACGTCCCGGATGCTGGGGGGTCGTCCCCGGGTGGGGTCGCTCATGGGTCGGTGCTCCTTCGTACCTGGCCCGTTGATGTGCACGGTCACACGAATCTCCCCCCCATTATGCGGGCGGACGGCGCGGATGTGACAAAAGGCCCTGTGTCACACGGATGCCGCGGCCTAGGCTGTGCGCATGTCCGACCTGTTCCGCGACCTGCCGCTGAGCGGGCGCGTCCCGCGCGACGAGTCGCAGGTCACGGGCGACTGGCGCGGTCAGCTCGCCGACGTCGTGCACTCGGCCGCCGGCATCCTGGGCAGCCTGCCGGGCGGTGATCGTGACCGCCACGCGCGCTCTTTCCTGGTCTCCGCGGGCCTCGCCCGGGAGAGTGCCGCCGACAGCCTCACCGGGCTGAGCGAGGCCGTGGGCGACGGCAGGCGCCGGCGGGTGCGAGATCTCTCCCGCGCGGTCGGCGCCCTGCTCGCGCTCGCCCGTGACACGGGGTCGACCGTGTCGCTCGCACCGCTCACCTCCGGCGCGGTCGCGCTCTACCGCGCGACCTCCGCGCCCCTCGCCATCCGCGCCGTCGTGGGGGGACACACCCTCCGCTCCCTCGACGACGGCTGGGAGTTCGGCCACGGCCCGGTGCTGGCGGACACCTCGCTGCGCATGGTCGCCTTCCTCTGCGGCGTCTCCGAAGAGCCCCCGCGCCGTGTCGCACCCCGCCGCTAGGCTCGAGGGCATGACTGGACTGCGCTGGGGCATTCTCGCAACGGGCGGCATCGCCCACTCGTTCGCACGTGATCTTCGTACCGCCGGCCTCGACCTCACGGCCGTGGGCTCGCGATCGAGCGCCTCGGCCGAGGCGTTCGCCGCCGAGTTCGCGATCGCGCGCGCGCACGGCTCGTACGAGGCGCTGTTCGCCGACCCCGAGGTCGACATCGTCTACATCGCGACCCCGCACCCCGCGCACGTCGCGGGGGCGCTCGCCGCGATCGCCGCGGGCAAGCACGTGCTCATCGAGAAGCCGCTGACGCTCAACCGCGACGAGGCCGCCGCCATCCGCGACGCCGCCGCCGAGCGCGGCGTGCTGGCGATGGAGGCGATGTGGACCCGGTACCTGCCGCACATGGTGCGCATCCGCGAGATCCTCTCGGCGGGCACGCTCGGCGAGATCCGCGCGGTGACCGCCGATCACACGCAGCGCATCTCGAGCGACCCGGCCCATCGCCTGAACGCCCTCGAGCTCGGCGGCGGTGCCCTGCTCGACCTCGGCATCTACCCCGTCTCCTTCGTGTGGGACGTCCTCGGAGCACCGCAGACCATCACCGCGAGCGCGCGCCTGGGCGAGACCGGCGCCGACACCGAGGTCGCCACGGTCTTCACCCACGCGGGCGGCGCGGTGTCGACGACCCTGTCGTCCTCGCGCGCCGCCGGCCCCAACACTGCCGCCATCATCGGCACCGAAGCGCGACTCGAGATCGACCGCATCTGGTACAACGCCACGTCGTTCCGCGTGATCGCGCCCGACGGCGAGGTGCTCGAGACCTATGTCTCGCGCATCGACGGCCGCGGCATGCAGTTCCAAGCCCTGGCCGCCGAGCGACTCGTCGCCGCAGGGCGATGGGAGGGCGACATCCTCCCGATCGACGAGAGCGTCGAGATCATGGGCACCCTCGACGAGATCCGACGCCAGATCGGCGTCGTCTACCCCGGCGGCGCCTGAGATGGCAGACGCCCAGAGCGGCCGCGTCGCCGTCTACCTCGACTTCGACAACATCGTGATGTCGTGGTACGACCGCGTGCACGGCCGCAACTCGTACTCGCGCGACCGGCAGAAGATCAACGAGAGCACCAACGATCCCGACGTCGCCGACAAGCTGGCACGGGCCACGGTCGATGTCGGCGCGATCATCGACTACGCCGCCTCCTTCGGCACGCTCGTGCTGACCCGGGCGTACGCCGACTGGTCGGCCCCGGTCAACGCCGAGTATCGCGCGCAGCTGGTGTCTCGCGCCGTCGATCTGGTGCAGCTGTTTCCCGCCGCGGCATACGCCAAGAACGGTGCCGACATCCGCCTGGCCGTCGATGCCGTCGAAGACATGTTCCGGCTTCCCGACCTCACCCACGTTGTCATCGTGGCCGGCGATTCGGACTACGTCCCCCTCGCGCAGCGCTGCAAGCGCCTCGGTCGCCACGTCGTCGGCGTGGGCGTGGCGGGGTCGACCGCCAAGTCCCTCGCGGCCGCGTGCGACGAGTTCGATGCCTACGACACGCTGCCGGGTGTCGTGCGCCCCTCACCCGACGAGCAGAAGACGGATGCTGCGGCACCGAGCCGCGCGCGCAGCCGCCGCCGCGCCGCCGACCCCACCGCCGAGCTGCTCGAGCGCGCGCTGCGGCTCGGCCACGACAAGGACGACTCGGCCTGGCAGCACGCCTCCGAGGTCAAGAGCCTGCTGCGCCGCATGGACCCGGCCTTCAGCGAGAAGAGCCTCGGCTACAAGTCCTTCTCGGACTTCGTCAAGGCCTATCCCGCGATCGCCGAGCTCGACGAGACGACCAACATCGTGCGCATCCGCCTGGCACCCGACAAAGCCTGACCGCCGGCACGAGGGCTCAGCGCACCCTCGGCTGCGCCTGGAACGCGCGCCGCGCCGTCGAGCATCCCCTCAGTGGTACCGGCCGCTGTAGGCGTTGATCGCCGGCTGCCCGCCGAGGTGGGCATAGAGCACCGTCGAGTCCTTGGGGATCTCGCCCGACGAGACCAGATCGATCAGACCCGCCATCGACTTGCCCTCGTAGACCGGATCGATGATGACGCCCTCGAGCCGGCCGGTCAGGAACATCGCCTCGTCGGTCGACGCGACCGGGATGCCGTAGTAGTCGCCGGCCCAGCCCTCGAGCACGGTGATCTCGTCATCGCGCAGTTCGCGGCCGACGCCGATCGCCTCGGCGGTGCGACGCGCGATGCGCGCGACCTGGTCACGCGTCTCGTCGATCTTGGCCGACGCGTCGATGCCGAGCACGCGCCGCGGGCGGCCGCCGAAGTTGTGCTCGAGGTCGGCGAAGCCCGCGATCATGCCGGCGTGGGTGGACCCCGTCACGCTGCAGACCACGATCGTGTCGAAGAAGACCCCGAGCTCGTCCTCCTGTGCCGCGACCTCGTGGGCCCAGTTCGCGAACCCGAGTCCGCCGAGCGGGTGGTCCGACGCCCCCGCGGGGATCGCGTAGGGCGTGCCACCGGCGGACTCGACGTCGGCGATCGCCTGCTTCCACGAGTCCTTGAAGCCGATCCCGAACCCCGACGAATCCAGTCGCACGTCGGCGCCCATCAGCCGCGAGAGCAGGATGTTGCCCACCCGATCGTTCACGGAGTCGGGCCAGTCGACCCAGTTCTCCTGCACGAGCACGGCTTTCATGCCGAGGTGCGCGGCGACCGCGGCGACCTGGCGCGTGTGGTTGGACTGCACACCTCCGATCGAGACGAGAGTGTCGGCGCCCTTCGCGATCGCGTCGGGGACGAGGTACTCGAGCTTGCGCACCTTGTTGCCGCCGTAGGCGAGGCCGCTCGAGACATCTTCGCGCTTGGCCCACACGCGGGCGCCGCCGAGGTGATCGCTCAGGCGGTTCAGGGGGTGCACGGGGCTCGGCCCGAACATGAGGCTGTGGCGGGCGAAGTCGGCGAGGGCCATGGGATCTCCTGGGGTGGTGTGGTCAGTCCGGGGTGGATGCCGGCAGCAGGCGCTCGAGCGTCAGCCAGTTCTCGCGAGTGGCGGCCGCGGCCGCCTCCGCGTCCCCGGCGGCGCTCAGGGCGATGATGCGTTCGTGGTCGGCGACGCTGCCGCGGCCGGCGAGGGTTTCGAATCGCGCGCGCTCGAGGCGGCGCAGCAGCGGTGTGACCTGCTCCAACAGGCCCGGGAGCAGCGGGTTGGCGCAGGCTGAGACAGCCACGGCGTGGAAGTCGTCGTCGGCCGCGATCGCCGCGGCGACGTCGCCGGCGCGGAGGGCCTCGGCGAAGCGGGAGTTGGCGGCGCGCAGTGCGTCGATGTCGGCATCCGTCATCTGGGGCACGCCGTCGCGCACGGCCAGCTCGTGGAGCCCCGCCGCGATGCGCTGCGCGGCGAACGCCGCACGGGCATCGAGCGGGGCGACGACGGTCTGCTTCGCGCGGCGGGTGTGCACGAGCCCCGCCGACTCGAGACGTGCGATGGCCTCGCGGATCGGGGTGCGGCTCACGCCCAGCCACTGCTCGAGCTCGGGATCGCGCAGGCGCTCGCCCGGGGCCAGGGCGCCGCTCACGATCGCGTCGCGCAGCTTCTCGTACGCGTAATCGCGCAGCGATCGGGGGCGGTCCGCGGGCGCGAGTCCCTGGGGCAGTGGCATGCAATATTTTGCACACTACCGACAGTCATCTGTCAAATCGACCGCCGCCCCGCTCTTGGGTGTCCCGATTTCTGTCGCCGCGGCAGGCCGCAGGCGACAGAAATCGGGACACACCCCCCGCTGCCGTCAGCGCAGCAGAGCGCGCAGCGATGCGATGGTGTCGGACTCGGTCGGTGCTTTGTCGGGCCGGTAGCTCTTCACCCGCGCGAATCGCAGCGCCACCCCGCCCGGATAGCGCACCGAGCGCTGCACCCCGTCGATCGCGACCTCGACGACCGTCACCGGACGCACGAAGACCGTGCTCGGGGTGCGGCGCGTCTCGATCGTCGGAAAATACCCGGTCTGCCACCGCAGCAGCTCGTCGGTGAGCCCCTTGAAGGTCTTGCCCACCATGACGAATCCGCCCGGCGGCCCGAACTCCCCCGCCGCATCGCGCGCGCCGAGGTGCAGGTTCGAGAGCGCTCCCGCGCGTCGACCCGATCCCCATTCGACCCCGAGCACCACAAGATCGAACGTCAGCACCGGCTTGACCTTGACCCAGCTCTTGCCGCGTCGCCCCGCCGCATAGGGCGCATCCAGCGCCTTGATCACCACACCCTCGTGCCCCGCGGCGAGCGCGTCGCGCGAGACCCCCGCCGCAGCGATCTGATCGTGGGTGACGAGCCCCGGCATCCGCCACGGTGCGGCGATCCGTTCGAGTTCGTGCAGGCGCACCGACAGGGGCTCGTCGAGCAGGTCGCGACCGTCGATGTGCAGGACATCGAAGAACCAGGGCCGCAGCACCGCCGAGACCCCCGGCCCGTCGCCGTGGGAGCCGAAGCGCGCCATGGTGTCCTGGAAGGGACGCGGGCCGCCGTCCTCGTCGAGCGACAGGGTCTCGCCGTCGAGGATCACCCGCGTTGCAGGCAATCCGCGCACGACCTCGACGATCTCGGGCACGCGGTGGGTGATGTCGGCCAGACTGCGGGTGTACACGCCCACCGTGTCACCGTCGCGATGCACCTGGATGCGGGCTCCGTCGAGCTTGTACTCCACGAGTGCTTCGCCCGTGAGTGCGAGAGCCGCCGCCACGTCGGGCGCGGTCGTGGCGAGCATCGGCAGCACGGGCCGACCGACCCGCAGCGTGAGAGCGGCGAGGTCGGCCCCCGACAGCGCGAGCCGCGCGGTCTCGCCGAGATCTCCCGAGAGCATGGCGGCCCTGCGCACCAGCGGCTGATCGGTCTGCGAGGCGCGGGCGATCGCGTCGAGCAGCACGCCCTCGAGCGCGCCCGTGCGCAGCTCGCCGAGGATCACCCGCGTGATGAAATCCCACTCCCGCGCGGTCGCGGCATGCGCGAGATCGGAGAGCATGCTCGCGCGCGCGGCAGAAGAGCCGGTACCGGATGCTGTCGCCAGGCCTTCCAGCGCGCGGTCGACGTCGCCGACGCTCAGGCGGGGCGTGGGAGCGTGCACCGCGTCGCCGGTCGCACCGAGAGCCGCGAGACCGCGCCACCCGACGCCGAGCCTGCCCTGTCTCGGCCGCGCGAGCAGGAAGCCGACGGCGGGGACGATCTCGCCCTCATCGAGGCGGGCGAGCAGACGGGCCAGCGCGTCGATCTTCGCCAGCCGCGATCGTGTCGCGCCGACAGCCTCGGACACCTCGACGATCTCTGCGATCAGCATGAGCGCATCATGTCATCGCGCCGGCCGCGCTCAGCCCCCGGCGCGCGGCGCGCACCGGCGCGCCCCGGTGTCCGGCGCGCCCCGGTGTCCGGCGCGCCCCGGTGTCCCGCGCGCCCCGGTGTCCCGATTTCTGTCGCCGGGCGCATGCCTCCGGCGACAGAAATCGGGACACCGAAACACCGGGGCGGCGGGCACCTCACCGCGCCGGCCGCGTCGCCCACCACGCCCATGCCACGAGCACCGGCTGCAGGAACAGCCGGCCCAGCCGCGCCCCGTCAGTGCGCAGCATCGGCGCGGAACGCCCGGTGCGCCACTGGTGCACGTTGCCCGGAAACACCGCGACGAAGAACGCCGCCACCGCCGCGCCCACGCGACGCCGCTCCCGAGGCAGGGTGATGAGCGCCGCGCCCAGCAGCACCTCCACCGCGCCCGACGCGACGACGATCGCGTCCTTGTCGAGGCCGGTCGCCCGCGACGTCGGGCCGCACGCCTCACCCTTCGCGCCAGTCGTCGGAGGTCAGGTGCGAGCCCGCCTGCGGACCCATCTGCAGCATGCCACCGTCGACGGCCCACGACGCACCCGTCACGTAGGAGCCGGCGGGCGAGGCGAGGAACGCGACGACGTCGGCGATCTCGCGAGGTGCGCCCGGGCGTGCGAGCGGGATGCCGGGGCGATGCACCTCGTCGGCGTCGTCGGCGTCCATGTCGTTGATCGGCGTCGCGATCTCGCCCGGCGCGACGGCGTTCACCGTGATGCCGTGCACGCCCAGCTCCTGCGCCATCACCTTCAGCAGGCCGCCGAGACCGTGCTTGGCGGCGACGTACGCTGCGGATCCGACACGGGGCTGGTGCTCGTGCACGCTCGTGACCGCGATGAGCCTGCCGCCGGCGCCGTGCTGCACCATGCGCTGCGCCGCCGCCTGCAGGCCGACGAAGGCCCCGTCGAGGTTGAGGGCGACCACGCGCCGCCAGTCCTCGAGCGTCGCGTCGAGAAAGGGGCCGCCGGTGCCGCCACCTGCGTTGTTGACGAAGACGTCGAGCCCGCCGAGTTCGTCGGCGAGGCCGTTCACGACCCCCGGGACGGCGTCCAGGTCGGTCGCGTCGAAGCGCGTGACGGCGGCACGACGACCCAGCCGTCGCACACCCTCGGCCGTCGCCTCGGCGCCCTCCTCGTCCGAATGCCAGGTGACGCCGACATCCATCCCCGCCGCGGCGAGGGCGAGTGCGGTCGCGGCACCGATGCCCGAATCGGATGCCGTCACGATGGCGCGCGTGGGAGCGAAAGCAGTCGTAGGGGTCATGCCTTCGACGCTAGGGGCCGCCGCGACGACTCGCCACGGGCTTGACACCCCGGCCGCTCGCACCCTCGGTGCCGGGTGTGCACAGCTGCGGACGCGGGCGCACGACACGCCGGGCGGAGCGAGCCCGGCCCGGCGTGTCGCGGGTGCGGTCCGCAGCTGTGCACGGCCCGGCAGCGGCCGGGCGGCTCAGGCGGCGAGGGTGATGGATGCCGGGTGCACAGCCAGCCCGTCGGCGCCGGCATCGACCCGCACCGCTCCCCCGTCCGCGAGAGCGCCCGAGACGAAGAGGTCGGCGACGCGGTCATCGACCTCGCGCTGCACGAGCCGGCGCAGCGGCCGCGCGCCGTACTCGGGCTCGTAGCCGTGCTCGGCGAGCCAGTCGATCGCGGCTTCAGTGACCTCGATGTCGACGTCGCGCGTGCGCAGCCTGGCCCGCGTGGAGTCGAGCACGAGCGACACGATCCGCCGGAGCTGAGCGCGTTCGAGCTTGCGGAACAGCACGATCTCGTCGATGCGGTTGAGGAACTCCGGACGCATCGCCTCACGGAGCTTGCCCATCACGCGCGCACGCAGGTCATCTTCTGACCCGAACCCGGTCGCCCCGCCGCCGTCGGCGACGAATCCCAGCGCGCCGGCGCGGGAGGCGAGGAACTCCGAGCCCAGGTTGGAGGTCATCACGATCACGGTGTTGCGGAAGTCGACCGTGCGGCCCTGGCCGTCGGTCAGGCGTCCGTCGTCGAGCACCTGCAGCAGCAGGTTGAACACGTCCGGGTGCGCCTTCTCGATCTCGTCGAACAGCACGACCGCGTAAGGGTTGCGGCGCACACGCTCGGTGAGCTGACCTGCCTCGTCGTAGCCGACATACCCCGGAGGGGCACCGACCAGCCGCGAGACGGTGTGACGCTCGCCGAACTCGCTCATGTCGAAGCGGATCACCGCACCCTCGTCGTCGAACACGCTCGCCGCGAGCGCCTTGGCCAGCTCCGTCTTGCCGACGCCGGTCGGCCCGAGGAACAGGAACGAGCCGATCGGGCGACGCGCATCGCCCATGCCCGTGCGGTTGCGGCGCACGGCCTTGGCGACGGCGGCGACCGCATCATCCTGCCCGATGACGCGCGCGTGCAGCTCGCCCTCGAGATCGGCGAGGCGCTCGCGTTCGGACTCGGTCAGCCTCGACACGGGGATGCCGGTGGCCCGGCTGATCACGGCGGCGATCTCGGGCTCACCCACGACGGCTTCGTGCCCCGCGGCCCCTGAGCCCGCCGCCACAGCGTCCGCGCCCGTCCCCACGGCCCCTGAGCCCGTCCCCACGGTCACCGAGCCCACCCCCGCGGCCCCTGAGCCCGTCGGAGGGGCCCCCGAGGTCGCGGTGTCCAGGCGCTCCTGCACCTGACGCATCTCATCGCGCACCCGCGAGGCCTCCTCGTACTGCTCGGCGCGCACGGCGGCGTTCTTGTCGGCCTCCAGCTGCGCGAGTCGCTCGATGAGCGCCGACACGTCGACCGCCGCGCCCAGGCGCAGGCGCAGCCGCGCGCCCGCCTGGTCGATCAGGTCGATCGCCTTGTCGGGCAGCACACGATCGGGCAGGTACCGATCCGCCAGCTCGACGGCGGCGCGGAGCGCATCGTCGGTGTACGTCACGGCGTGGTGCTCCTCATACGCGGGGCGCAGCCCGTGCAGGATCTGCACGGCGTCCTCGATCGAGGGCTCGCCCACCCGCACGGGCTGGAAGCGGCGCTCGAGCGCCGGGTCCTTCTCGATCGTGCGGTACTCCCTCAGCGTTGTCGCGCCGACGAGGTGCAGCTCGCCGCGGGCGAGTCGCGGCTTGAGGATGTTTCCGGCATCCATCGCTCCTTCGCCCCCGGCTCCCGCACCGACGACGGTGTGCACCTCGTCGATGAAGACGATGAGCTCGTCGGCGTGCGCGGCGATCTCGTCCATCGTGCCGGTCAGACGCTCTTCGAAGTCGCCGCGGTACCGGGCACCCGCGAGCATCGCGGGCAGGTCGAGCGAGACGACGCGCTTGCCGCGCAGCTGCTCCGGAACGGCGCCCTCGACGATCGCGCGGGCGAGGCCCTCGACGATCGCGGTCTTGCCGACGCCCGCCTCGCCGATCAGCACGGGGTTGTTCTTCGTGCGTCGCGAGAGGATCTCGATCGTCTGCTCGATCTCGTCGGCGCGCCCGATGACAGGGTCGATCATGCCCTCGCGGGCGCGGGCGGTGAGGTCCAGCCCGTACTTCTCGAGCATCGGGGTCACGGCGGAGCCCGCCCCCTCGTCCCCGGGGGCGCCCTGAGCTTCGGGCGCGATCGTCTCGCGAGCGTTGTGGGTGAGCGCGTCCGCGGTCACACCCGCCTCGGCGAGGATCTGGCCGGCGGGGGTGTCCTGCGCGAGCACGAGCGCGAAGAACAGGTGCTCGGGATCGACGTAGGTCGAGCCCGAGGCGCGCGCCACCTGGAAGGCGTGGAACAGCGCGCGCTGCACCGAAGCAGTCACGACCGCGCCGTCGACCGGCGCGGGGGTGGATGCTGCCGGCAGGCGCTCCTCGGCCGCCCGCGCGATCGCGCCGGGGTCGACGCCGAGCCGGCGCACGGCGTCGCTTGCGGGCTGCTCGGTCACCAGCATCCGCAGCACGTGCAGGGCGTCGAGCTCGCGCTGACCGCGGGTGAGCGCGAAGCGACCCGCCTGCTGCAGCATCTGCTGCGTGCGGGCGCTGAGGAACCGGGCGAGGTCGATCGATCGTGCGGCGCGGGCGCGCTCGCCCTCGAGGTAGCGGGCGAGGAAGTCGTCGAACGCGTTGCCGCCGTCGCCGGTCTCGGGCGTGAAGTCGTCGGACACGAAATCTCCTGATCTAACTTGAGTGATGCCTTGTCAACTTTAGAAGTTGAGTTTCGACGTATCAACTCAACGCAGAGATGCTCGGCGTATTCCGAGGTGCCCCGATCAGGCCCGGAGCGAGGGATCCGCCGCGCTCCAGAGCTCGATCGTCTGAGCGATCCAGAAGACCACGAACAGTGCGAGGACGAGGACCTCACCGATGAGGATCAGGGGCGCACCGACCGCGCCCGCGACGTCGACCCCGCCGAGGGTCAGCACGATCACGAGCAGCAGTCCCGTCACTGTCACGACGATCCCGACGGCGACGACCGCGTACAGCACCCGGATGCCGCCGCGCGAGCGCGCCCGCGACGGGCCGAATGCCGCCAGCGAGGCGACCGCGGCGATGAGCCCGAAGAACGTCACCGCGGCGAGGAGGTGCGCGCCGCGGACGAACCCGGGCGGGTCGATCAGCGCCCACGCGCCGATGCCCAGGATGAGCGCCGCCGCGCCCGACACGGCGACCACGAACCCGCGCGTGAGCGTGTGCTGCACGCGCGCGAGGACGATCGCGGCGACGAGCCCCAGCATCCCGATCAGCACGAGCGAGGCGACGCCGACCGCGACGCCCGGGAGGAACTCGGGCGGCACGCATGGCGCGGTGTCGGGGCACGCCCGCGCGAGCCCGGGCACGTCGCCCACGGCCAGCGGCGTCGGAACGATGGCGATGAGGGGAGCGAGGATCGCCGCGTAGTCGAGGAGCGCCTGCTCGAGGCTGCGCCCCGACAGGGCGAGGAGCGCGAGCGAGACCGCGAAGATCGCGCCCACGAAGACGTCGCGCCCCGGGGTGTAGAACGCGGCGCTGAGCGAGGTGGGAGCGCCGTCGATCGCCGCCACCGCGGCGAAGGAGACACCCACCAGCAGGACCGCGCCGATCAGGCTCAGTCGCACGTAGCGGTACGTGCGCTGCGTGGATGTCGTCCGCAGCCTCATGCGCCGCCGCTACTCTCGTCCGCCGGGCGGGCCGATGATCAGCAGCGCGACGAAGATCACGACGACGGCCGCGGCGAGGAGGACACCCAGCATCCAGGGCCGGTTCAGGAACCATCGCATGAGCCGGTCGTGCCAGGCGGCGTCGCGGGGGTCTGCGGTGGCCTGCAGACGCCACGCGCCCTCGAGTCGACGCGTGCGGTGCAGCCAGATCTCGGTCGGGATCGTCGCGTACGGGATGATCGCGCTGACGATTGCGGTGACCGTCGGCCCCGCACCCCAGCGCTGGTTCTTCGCCACGAGAACCGCCGTCGCACCGTAGGCGAGAAAGACGAACCCGTGGATGCCGCCGCCGATCGTGACGGCGATCGCCAGATCGGCGGTCGCCCGAAGGATGAGCCCCGTGATCAGGAGCGTCCACGAGATCGCCTCGGCGATCGCGAGGGTGCGAAACAGCGACAGGGGGGTGCGGAACACGGGTCTCCTTCGGGTCTGCCCCCAAGCCTACGGAGCGGCGGGGGTGACGGTCGTCGCGCGCGAGGAGAGCGCGCTTAGGCTGGGCCTCATGCGGGAGTTCGCGGCCGGGATGGCGATGCTGGGGCGCGGTTTCGGGTTCTGGCGGCGCCGGGGCGGCCTCATGGCTCTGGGCCTGATTCCCGCTGCGCTCGTGGGCATCGTGCTGCTCGGCGCGGTGGTGGCCCTCGCGCTGCACCTGCCCGTACTCGCCGAGGCGATCACACCGTTCGCCGACGGATGGCCGGGGCTGTGGGTCACCGTGATCCGCATCGCCGCCGGCACCGCGATGCTCGGGGCGGCACTCGTGATCGTGGCGGTGTCGTTCACGGCGCTGACGCTGGTGGTCGGCGAGCCGTTCTACGACCGCATCTGGCGGGGAGTCGAGCGCGACTCGGGCGGCGACGTGCCCGATGCCGCGTACAGCTTCTGGCGCGGCGTGGGCGATGCACTCTCCCTCGTTGCGCGGGGCGTCGCCGTGGCGATCGCGGCGGGGCTCGTGGGACTCGTGCCGCTCGTGGGCGGCCTGCTCGGAACCGTGCTGGGTGTGACGCTCACGGGGTGGCTGCTCGCCGACGAGCTGACCTCACGCGCACTCTCTGCGCGCGGCATCCCGAGTCATGAGCGCCGGATGCTGCTGCGCCGGCACCGCGCGCGGGCGCTGGGTTTCGGCGTCGCGACGCAGCTGTGCTTTCTCGTGCCGCTCGGCGCGGTCGCGACGATGCCGGCCGCCGTCGCGGGCTCGACGCTGCTCGCGCGGTCGGTGCTCGAGGCGCCCGGCGCGGTGGGCGCAGCCGGCCGCGTGGGCGGGGTGGCCGAGCCCGGCGACTCCTGAACCCGCCGGCCCCGCGCGCCCTCTGCATGTCCCACTTTCTGTCGCCTCCGGCTGCGCCGGGCGACAGAAAGTGGGACATCCTCCTGATCGGCGGGCGGTAGCGTGGGGCGGTGCCTCTCGACCTCGATGATCTGCGCCGCGCGCCCGACATCGAGGGCCCCGACCTCCGGGCGTGGGATGCTGCCGACCGCCTGATCCTCGACGAATCGGCCGCCGCGAGGGTCGGCATAGATCCGGGGCAGATCGTCGTGATCGGCGACACGCACGGCGCGCTCGCGCTCGGCGCGGCCGCGGACTCGCGCGACTCGGCTGTGGGCGGGGCGGGCGGCGGCGCGGTCCGCGCGGTGGGCGGCGCGATCCGCGCACACCAGGACGCCCTGCTCGGCGAGCGAGCACTGATCGCCAACGCCGAGCGGCTGGGGCTCGCGGGCCGGGTCACCTCTCACCCGCTCGATGGTGCACTCGTGCGCGACGCCCGGATCGTGCTGATGCGACTGCCGCGCGCGCTCGATCAGCTGCGGGACACCGCCGCACTCATCGCCGCACACGCCGCGCCCGACGTCGCCGTCTACGCCGGCGGGCGCGTCAAGCACATGGCGCTCGCGATGAACGACGTGCTGAGCGAGAGATTCGACGCGATCGATGTCTCGCACGCGCGCCAGAAGTCCCGCGTGCTGATCGCCCGCGGACCGTACGACGGCCACGATCCCGAGCCTCGGCGCGCCACGCACGCGGGGCTCGTCGTCTGCGCGTACGGGGGCGTCTTCGCGGGCACCTCGATCGACATCGGCACGCGCCTGCTGCTGGAGAATCTGCCCGACCGGATCGCCGGCGCGCGCGCCGACGCGGCGATCGATCTCGCCTGCGGATCCGGTGTCGTCGCCGCGGCGCTGGCACGACAGCATCCGGACCTGCGCGTTTATGCGTGCGATCAGTCCGCGGCCGCGGTGGCCTCGGCCCGCGCGACGGCCGAGGCGAACGGCGTGGCCGATCGTGTGCGGGTCGAACGCGACGATGCGCTCTCGGCGCTGCCGGATGCGAGTGCGTCATTCATCACGCTGAACCCGCCGTTTCATGCGGGGGCCGCGATCCACGAGGGTCTCGGGCCGCGCCTGTTCGCCGATGCCGCGCGCGTGTTGCGGCCCGGCGGCGAACTCTGGACGGTCTTCAACTCGCCGCTGCAGTACCGCCCCGCGCTCGAGCGCCTCGTCGGCCCGACCCGGCAGATCGCCCGCAACCCCAAGTTCACCGTCACGGCCTCCACGCGCCGCTGACGCGCTCGGCCCGCGCTGCCCGCCCGCCCCCGCCCGAACCCGCGCTGCCCCGCCCAGCCCCGCCCGACCCCGCGCGAACCCGCCCGCCCCTGCCGAACCCACAAATTTGCAGCGAGCCACCATCCGACGAGAGTGGGTTCGCTGCAAAAGTGTGGGTTCGGCCGCTGGGCCGCCGCC
>NZ_QFPF01000145.1 GCF_003248605.1 Microbacterium sp. | reverse complement strand
CTCAAGGAGCGCAAGCACCGCATCGAGGACGCCGTGCGCAACGCGAAGGCGGCCGTCGAGGAGGGCATCGTCCCCGGTGGTGGCGTCGCGCTCATCCAGTCCGGTCGGGTCGCCCTGGCCACGCTGGAGCTCACGGGTGACGAGGCGACCGGTGCGAACATCGTCCGCGTCGCGATCGAGGCCCCGCTCAAGCAGATCGCCCTCAACGCGGGTCTCGAGCCCGGTGTCGTGGCGAACAAGGTCGCGGAGCTGCCCGCGGGTCACGGCCTCAACGCCGCGACCGGCGAGTACGGTGACCTGTTCGCGCAGGGCATCATCGACCCCGCCAAGGTGACCCGCTCGGCGCTGCAGAACGCCGCGTCGATCGCCGGCCTGTTCCTCACGACCGAGGCCGTCGTCGCCGACAAGCCCGAGAAGGCCGCCGCCCCCGCCGGTGGCGACCCGACGGGTGGCATGGACTTCTGAGTTCCCGCCGCTAGATCGACAGAAGGGCCCCTCCATTGCGGAGGGGCCCTTCTTCGTGCGCCCGGCGTCGGTGTTGTCAGCGGAAGAGGCTGAGAGCGGCGAGCTCGGTGTCGGCGTACTGCCGACCTGCTGCGGCGAGCGATTGTGTGATCGCGGCGAGCGAGTCCTCGACCTGGCGCTGCGTCGCGCGCCACTGGTCGATGACCTGCTGGAACGATCCCGCGGCTTGACCGGTCCAGGAGGACTGCAGCTGGGTCAGCTGCGCGAGCATCGCCTGCGACTCGGCGTGCAGGCGATCGACGGTCGCGCGCACGGCGGCGGACTGCGTGAGGATCGCGTCGGAATCGACGGTGAAGACGGCCATATGTTGCTCCGGATCTCGAAGGGACGTGTCGCGCCAGGCTATGAGCGCTGTGCATCGTGCACGCGCCGAGGCGACAGCATCCGTGGAGCCCGTTCTTCGCGCCGGCGTCGGGGAGGAGTCGCGTGCGGCGCGGTTCGCTGTCATCGCGCGCTGGCCGAGCCCGCCTCGCGCGGTGGAAGTGCGTCGCCCGGCCGAGGCGCATCGGCCGGGGATGCTGCTCGCCTGTCGCGTTGTGCGGGTGTGCGGGGCTGCGACCCGCATTTCGCGACAGGGGAGCGGGCGGGCTGCGCGCGGTGGAGGGGGGCGCGCCGGGGATGCTGCTCGCCTGTCTCGTTGTGCGGGTGTGCGGGGCTGTGACCCGCAAGAAGCGACAGGGGAGCGGTCGGGCTGCGCGCGGTGGAGGTGGACGCGCCGGGGATGCTGCTCGCCTGTCGTATTGTGCGGGTGTGCGGGGCTGCGATCCGCATTTCGCGACAGGGGAGCGGGCGGGCTGCGGCGAGCGTGAGGTCAGGCGGAGGGCGCGGAGAATTTGGGCAGGGGCTGCGTGTCGAGGTAGAGGGTGGCCTCGCGGGCGAGCGGCAGGTAGACGCGGAATGTCGCGCCGCCGCCGGGAGTGTCATCGACCTCGACGGCACCGTGCAGGGCATCGACGATCGACGCGACGATCGCGAGTCCGAGCCCGGTGCCCCCGGTCTCGCGCGTGCGCGAGGTGTCGGCGCGCCAGAAGCGCTCGAAGATGCTCGAGCGGATCTGCTCGGGGATGCCCTCGCCGTGGTCGGAGATCGCGATCCAGCCCATGCCGATCGGGGCATGTTCGCCGGTCCGGCTCGGATCGGTGCCGACGGTGATCTCGATGGGGGAGTCGTCGGCCGTGAACCGGCGCGCGTTGCCGAGCAGATTGGCGACGATCTGACGGATGCGGTTCTCGTCGCCGAGGACGACGGGAGGCAGGGAGATCGCGGGTCCGACGGCATCCGTGTCGAACGACAGGGGTGTCGGCAGTGCGGCCTCGCCCGCGGCGGCGCGCGGGGCCGGCACAGGCCGTGAGGCGCGCCGCAGAAGCGAGCGGCGGTTCGTTCCCGAGCCGCCGCCGCGGCCGGCCCCGCCACCGCGGCGACGGGGGAGCGCAGCGGTGTCGGTCGTCGGCTCCTCGCCCGTGCCCGTGCCCGCACCCGCTGCCTCGCCCGCTACGGGGCGTGGGCGCGGCGGTGCCGCCGAGAGGTCGATCACCGTGACCGTGCGACCGGGAGCGGCCGCGCGCACATCCATCGCGGCGTCGCGGGCGACGGGACGCAGATCGACGGGGGTGATGTCGACCTCGCGCTTCTCGTCGAGGCGGGCGAGGGCGAGCAGGTCCTCGACCATGCCGCCCATGCGGATCGCCTCTTTCTCGATGCGCTCCATCGCCTGCGCCGTGCTCTCCGCGTCGCGGATCGCACCCATCCGGTACAGCTCGGCGTAGCCGCGCACGGTCACGAGCGGCGTCCGCAGCTCGTGACTGGCATCGCCGATGAATCGACGCATCTGCCGCACACTCGAATCGCGTTGCGACAGCGAAGCATCCACCCGATCGAGCATCGTGTTCAAGGCACCCGTGAGCCTGCCGACCTCGGTGTTCGGGTCGCCGGGGGTGAGGCGCTGGCCGAAGTCGCCCGCAGAGATCGCCATCGCGGCGCGTTCGACCTGCCCGAGGGCGCGGAAGGTCTGCGTCACGAGGAATCGCGTGAGGAACGCGCCCGCGAGGATCGTGATGAAACCCAGGATCGTGAACGCGCCGAAGAAGGTGGCGAGCGTGCGGTCGATGGGCGCGAGAGGCAGAGCGATCACCTGCGTGTACAGCTGCCCGCCGAGCTGCAGGTCGAGGGGACCCGCGCTCGCGTGGAATACGTCGCCGTCCTCCGACACGAGGGCGAAGGGTGCCGTGCCCTGCGTGATCGTCTTCTCGAGCGGAAAGGACTCCGGCCAGATCGGGCCGCCCGCGGAGGGCACGCTGCCCTTCGACTCGCCCTCCGGGGTGTACACGGCCACGTAGTAGTCGGTGGCGGCGGCCTCGGCGGTGAGGGTGATGCCTACCTCGCCGGTCTCCTCGTCCGCGGTGATCTCGAGCAGGCCGGCGGCGAGGTCGGACTGGGCGCGGGCGATGAGCTGCTCGTCCTGCGCCGTCACCAGCGCGTTGCGCACGAACCCCAGCGTCGCGATCCCCGAGGCGAAGAGCCCGATCGTGAGGATCGCGACGGTGACCCCCGTGACCTTGGCGCGGAGGCTTATGCCTCGCCACCAGAGGGTGAGGGTGTCGGGTTCTTTGTGCTGCGCCAGGAGGTGCCCCCTAGGCGGGCTTGCCGGCCTTCAGCATGTAGCCGAAGCCCCGCTTGGTCTGGATGAGCGCTTCGGAGGAGTGCGGATCGATCTTGCGGCGCAGGTACGAGATGTAGCTCTCGACGATGCCGGCATCGCCGTTGAAGTCGTATTCCCACACGTGGTCGAGGATCTGCGCCTTCGACAGCACCCGGTTCGGGTTGAGCATGAGGTAGCGCAGGAGCTTGAACTCGGTCGGGCTGAGGTCGATCGAGATCTCACCGACCTTGACGTCGTGCGTGTCCTGGTCCATCGACAGCTCGCCGGCGCGGATCACGGCTTCTTCGTCGGCCTGCATCGTTCGGCGCAGGATCGCCTGGATGCGCGCGACGATCTCGTCGAGGCTGAACGGCTTGGTGACATAGTCGTCGCCCCCGGCGTTCAGGCCCTCGATCTTGTCTTCGGTCTCATCCTTGGCGGTGAGGAAGAGGATCGGCGCCGTGTAGCCCGCGCTGCGCAGGCGTTTGGTGACGCTGAACCCGTTCATGTCGGGCAGCATCACATCGAGCACGATGAGGTCGGGTTCCTCCTCGAGCACGGCCGAGATGGTCTGGGCGCCGTTGGCGACGGCCCTGACCTGGAAACCCGCGAACTTCAGGCTCGTGATGAGAAGGTCGCGGATGTTCGGCTCGTCGTCCACGACGAGGATGCGAGGTGCGCTCATCCCCCCATTATCGCGATATGACCCCTCGGGATGCTGGACGTCACCCGCTGCGGCGGGTCACGGCATCCCGACGCCCGGCCGATCAGTCGAGGCAGGCCCGGACCGCACGCTCGATGACCGGCCGGATCTGCGCGTCGGGGTCGACGGTCAAGCGGTGGAAGGTGATGCCGTTGCCGGCGGCGAGGAGGAAGCGCGCGGCGGGCACGGGATGCTGCGCCCCGACATCGCGCAGCAGGTCGGCCATCCAGTCGACGAAGACCTCGCGCTGCCGCACGAGCGGTTCGATGAGGTCGGGATCGAGCGAGGCCTCGAGGGAGAGCGCCAGACGGACGCGGGTGCGAGCCGCCGATTCGCCGGTCTCGACCTCGATGAACCGGCACAGCATGTCGACGAGTTCGCCGGGCGTGCGGGGCCGCGGTCGCGGGCCGCGCGCGGCGTCGGAGCGCTCGCCCTCGGCGATGGCCGTGATGAGTCCCGCGATGAGCGCGGCGCGGGTGCGGAACCAGTTCGACGTCGAGCCCTTCGGCAGCCCCGCCCGCTCGTCCACGCGGGCGTGTGTCAGGGCGCGGATGCCCTGCTCGCCGACGAGGTCGAGGGCGGCGTCGAGTGCGCGTTCGCGGGTGGTGGCCATGCAGGCACACTATGCGCAGCATCCACACTATGAAAGTAGTGACACAGCACTATGGAAGTAGTACCATGCACGCATGGAGTATCTGGTGCTCGCCGTCTGGATCGTGCAGGGCTCGGTCGGGGTGTGGCTTCTGATCGGCTGGGCCCGTCACGGCCGCCGATACGCGGGCGCGATGATCGCGCACGTGGCTGCGGTCTTCGTGATGCTCGCGCTGTGGATCACCTTCCTCGTGACGGGTGCTGTGGCCTTCGCCTGGGCGGCCCAGATCGTGCTCGCCGCCGGGATCCCGTTCGGCGAGACGATGATGGTGCGCCGCTCCCGCGAGCTGCGTGGCATCACGACCAAGCGCCTCTCCGACTACGGCGGTGCCGTCGTCGACGTCTTCCGCGGCCGTCTTCCGGGCCCCGTGGTCTTCCACGCGCTGTTCGCCGGGGTGGTGTTCTTCTCTGCGCT
>NZ_QFPF01000060.1 GCF_003248605.1 Microbacterium sp. | reverse complement strand
CCCTGGGCGAGTTCGCGTCGCGCCTGACCGGGTCCGCCGACCTCTACGAGCACTCGGGGCGCCGACCCGTGGCATCCATCAACTTCGTCACCGCCCACGACGGCTTCACGCTGCGCGACCTCGTCAGCTACAACGACAAGCACAACGACGCCAACGGCGAGGACGGCAACGACGGCGAGTCCCACAATCGGTCGTACAACTTCGGCGTCGAAGGGCCCACCGACGACCCCGAGGTGCTGACGATGCGGGCGCGCCAGCAGCGCAACTTCATCGCGACGCTGATGCTGTCGCAGGGCGTGCCGATGATGCTGCACGGCGACGAGCTCGGGCGCACGCAGCAGGGCAACAACAACGGCTACGCCCAGGACAATGAGCTGACGTGGGTGCACTGGGACGAGACCGACGACCCGCTCGTCGAGTTCACCGCCGCCCTCGCCCGGCTGCGCAAGGACCACCCGACCTTCCGCCGCAGCCGGTTCTTCGACGGCCGCCCCGTGCGGCGTGCGAAGGGGCAGAACCTGCCCGACATCGTGTGGCTGCGCGCCGACGGCACCGAGATGCAGCCCGAGGACTGGGACTCGGGCTTCGGCCGCTCGGTCGGGGTGTTCCTCAACGGCAACGGCATCCGTGAGCGCGACCGCCGCGGCGAGAAGATCATCGACAAGCACTTCGTGATCCTCTTCAACGCCGGCGACGAGATGATCGAGTTCCACCTGCCCGATCTCGAGTTCTCACCGAAATGGGACGTGATCATCGACACGGCGGGAGAGCTCGCCGACACCCGCCCGATCGAGCCCGGAGAGCACGTCGATCTGCAGCCCCGCTCGCTCATCGTCATGCGCGAGCACACCGTCCCCGAGCCCGAGGTCGATCACTCGGTCGCGGCGTCACTCGCGATGCTGGCGGCGAGCCAGAGCGACGACATGCCGAGTGAGACGTCCAAACCCGAACTCGGCCGCTGAGCCGCATCCGCAGGAGGCTCCACATGCCCGCGCATCCCGTATCGACCTACCGGCTGCAGATCCGCGAAGCGTTCGACCTCGACGCGGCGGCCGGGGTCGTGCCCTACCTGCGTGACCTCGGCGTGTCCTGGGCCTACCTGTCGCCGCTCCTCGAGGCCACACCGGGGTCGGACCACGGGTACGACGTCGTCGACCCGACGCGGATCGACCCGGCCCGCGGGGGAGCCGAGGGTCTCGACCGGTTCGCCGCCGCGGCGCACGAGGCAGGGCTGGGCATCCTGATCGACACGGTGCCCAATCACATGGGCGTCTCCGAGCCCGCGCGCAACCCGTGGTGGTGGGATCTGCTTCTCCGGGGGCGGACGTCGCACTATGCGGAGGCTTTCGACGTCGACTGGGACTTCGGCGAGGGCCGGGTGCGCGTGCCGGTCCTCGGTGGTGAACTCGACGATGTGCTCGCGAACGGCGAGCTGGTCGTGGACGCCGAGCCCGCCGATCGCGCGCCGTTCGGTCTGCTGCGCTATTACGATCACGCCTTTCCGCTGGCGGAGGAATCGGTCGCCGACGACGAGCGGGAGCGGCTCGGCGACGCCGAGGTCGTGCGTGCCGTCCATGAACGGCAGCACTACGCCCTGATGTTCTGGCGTCGTGAGGCGGGTGAGCTCAACTACCGGCGGTTCTTCGCCGTGACCACGCTCGCGGGGGTCCGGGTCGACGTGCCGCGCGTGTTCGACGAGAGCCACGTCGAGATCCTGCGCTGGGTGCGGGAGGGGCTCGCCGACGGCCTGCGCATCGATCACCCCGATGGGCTCGCCGACCCCGGCGGCTACCTCGAACGGCTCGCCGAGGCGACGGGCGGCCTGTACGTGCTGGTGGAGAAGATCCTCGAGCACGGTGAGACCCTGCCCGCGTGGTGGCACACCGAGGGCACGACGGGGTACGACGCGATGGCCGAGGTCGACCGGGTGCTCATCGATCCGGCCGGGGAGGCGGGGCTCGACGCGCTCGACGCGTGGTTGCGGGCCGACTCCGGCCTCGCGCCGCGGCAGTCCTGGGGCGATCTCATCCACGGCACCAAACGCACGATCGCCGACACGATCCAGGCCGCCGAGGTCGCTCGCCTCGTGCGGCTGCTCGACGAGCCGATCACGGGCGCGGCCGATGCCCTCGCCGAGCTGCTGGCGTGTTTTCCCGTCTACCGCTCCTATCTTCCGGCCGGCCGCGAGCACCTCGATCACGCGATCGCCGAGGCGCTGCGCCGACGCCCCGACCTCGCCGGGGCGATCGACCGCATCGCGCCGCAGCTGGCCGACCCCGAACGCGAGGTGGCCCGCCGCTTCGAGCAGACGACCGGCCCCGTGATGGCGAAGGGCGTCGAAGACACGGCGTTCTACCGCGACACGCGCCTGGGCACGCTCACCGAGGTGGGCGGGGACCCGTCGGTGTTCGCACTCGATGTGCCCGGATTCCACGAGGCACGCGCGACCCGCCAGGCGTCGTGGCCGCACGCGATGACGGCCGCGTCCACCCACGACACCAAACGCGGCGAGGATGTACGTGCGCGCCTGACCGTGCTCGCCGAGATGCCCGAGCGGTGGGCGGAGGTGCTCGCAGACCTGCGCGGGGCGGCCTCCAGCGGCCACGGACCGTTCGACAACCTCCTCTGGCAGGCCATCGTCGGCGCGTGGCCCGCGTCCCGCGAGCGTCTGCACGCCTACGCCGAGAAGGCGGCCCGCGAGGCAGCCGAGGCGACGGGCTGGTGGGATCCCGACGAGGCGTTCGAGGCACGTATGCACGCGGTCGTGGATGCCGCCTTCGATGTGCCGGCAGCATCCGCCGCTCTGTCGTCCTTCGTCGACGAGATCGCGGCCCACGGCTGGTCCAACTCGCTGTCGGCCAAGCTGCTGCAGCTGACGGGCCCGGGGGTGCCGGATGTCTACCAGGGGTCGGAGCTGTGGGAGATGAGTCTCGTCGACCCCGACAACCGCCGCGAGGTCGACTTCGTCGAACGCGCGCGTGCGCTGGCCGAGATCGATGAGGCGTTCGTGCGGGGAGAGACGCCGGGGGTGGATGCCGGGGGCCGGGCGAAGCTGCTGCTGACATCGCGCGCCCTGCGGCTGCGCCGCGACCGCGCACATCTGTTCACGCGGTACACGCCCATGACCGTGATCGGCGACGCCGCGGAGCACGCGATCGCGTACGACCGGGGAGGCGCCGTCGCGGTCGCGACGCGCCTGCCGGTGGGTCTTGCCGCCCGCGGCGGTTGGGGCGACACGGTGCTGCTGCGACACGGTGGCGGCACGATCGACGCGCTCACAGGGCGACGCTTCGAGGCGGGGCGCGTACCGCTGCGCGAGCTGCTGTCGTTCTATCCGGTCGCGTTGCTCGTGCCTGAGACGGATCATTGAGCGCCGGGCGAAGCGAACCGGTCATCGAGCGACGAGCGAAGCGAGGAGACGACATGACGATCGACGTCTGGGCCCCGAAGGCCTCGCGGGTGCGACTGCGCCGCCCCGACACCGGCGACAGCGAGATGATGGCCTCGGGCGACGGCTGGTGGCGCGCGCCGATCGATCTCACCGACGGCGACGAGTACGGCTTCGTGCTCGGCGACTCCGAACAGCTGCGGCCCGACCCGCGCTCTCGGCGCCAGCCGCGGGGCGTCCACGAGGCGTCGGCGTTCTTCGATCCGGGCGCGTACGAGTGGAGCGACGACACCTGGACCGGCCGTCAGCTGGCCGGAGGTCTGATCTACGAACTGCACATCGGCACCTTCACTCCCGAGGGAACCGTGGATTCGGCGGTCGCGAAGCTCGACCACCTCGCTGACCTCGGCGTCACGCACATCGAGCTGCTGCCCGTGAACGGGTTCAACGGGGTGCACAACTGGGGCTACGACGGCGTGCTCTGGTACACGGTGCACGAGGCGTACGGGGGGCCCGCGGCCTATCAGCGCTTCGTCGACGCCGCGCACGGCGCGGGGCTCGCGGTGATCCAGGACGTCGTCTACAACCACCTCGGTCCGAGCGGAAACTACCTGCCCGAGTTCGGCCCGTACCTGCGCGAGGGCAGCCGCAACACGTGGGGCGACTCCGTCAACCTCGACGCCGACCCGGTGCGGGACTACATCGTCGAGAACGCGATGATGTGGATGCGCGATTACCACGTCGACGGGCTGCGCCTGGACGCGGTGCACGCGCTGCTCGACGATCGCCCGGTGCACATCCTCCAGCAGCTGGCGACAGCATCCGACGCCCTCTCGGCGCACGTCGGTCGCCCCCTGACCCTCATCGCCGAGTCGGACATGAACGACCCGAAGCTGATCCTGCCGCGCGAGGCCGGCGGATACGGTCTGACCGCGCAGTGGAGCGACGACTACCATCACGCGGTGCACGTCGCGGTCAGCGGCGAGTCCGTCGGCTACTACGGGGACTTCGACGACCTGGGCGCGCTGCCCAAGGTCTGGACGCGCGGATTCTTCCACGACGGCACGTACTCTTCGTTCCGCGGGCGTGACCACGGCCACCCCATCCCCGATGAGGTGCCCCGCTGGCGGCTGGTCACGTTCGCGCAGGACCACGACCAGATCGGCAACCGCGCCGCGGGCGACCGGCTGTCGCAGACCCTCTCGCCCGCACGCCTGGCCGTGGCCGCGGTGCTGAACCTGACCACCCCCTATACGCCGATGCTCTTCATGGGCGAGGAGTGGGGGGCCACGACACCCTGGCAGTTCTTCACCTCGCACCCCGAGCCCGAGCTCGGCGAGGCGGTGCGCGCCGGTCGCACCGAGGAGTTCGCCCAGATGGGCTGGGACGAATCGGTCGTGCCCGACCCGCAGGATCCGGCGACCTTCGAGCGATCCAGGCTCGACTGGTCCGAGCCCGCCGAGGGTGAACACGCGCGCCTGCTCGCCCTGCACCGCGCCCTGGGCCGACTGCGGCGCGAGCGTCCCGAACTGACCGATCCGGCCTTCTCCCCGAGCGATGCCGAGTCGTGGGTCGCGGGAGAGGGCCGCGCCTATGCGCTCGAGCGCGGCGCCCTGCGCGTGCTGGTGAACCTCTCCGACGGCCCGGTCGGCTTCGCGGCGCACGGCGATGACACCGTGCTGCTGGCGACGGATGCCGGCGTCTCGGGCGAACCCGGAGGGGTCTTCACCCTGGGCCCGGACTCCGCGGCGGTGGTCGGTCCCGCGTCGGCGTAACGCGGGCGAAACCTCGCGCCGGTATCGTCGCGCCCAGCGTTCATGTTAACGAAGGCTGTCGTGGGCGACGCGCTGCGCCGGACATCGCTGGGACACACGTGAAGTGGCTGCCCGTATCCACGGTCGCCCTTCGAGGCGACCTCTTCCTGCGAGGAGTTGCAATGAGTTTCCGCGTCCCCACCGTCGACATCACCCCCTATGTGACCGGAGGCTCGCCTGAGGAGCGCGCCGACGTCGCTCGGCGGATCGATGAGGCCTGCCGCACCGTCGGCTTCATCCAGATCACCGGCCACGGCATCGCCGATGCCGTCATCTCCGGGCTCACCGATGCCATGGATCGCTTCTTCGCCCTCGATCTCGAGGCCAAGAAGGCGTATCGCACCCCGCCGTCGATCAACCGCGGGTACAGTCCGCCGAAGTCCGAATCGCTCTCCCTGTCGCTCGGCGTCGAGTCGGCGACGCGGATGAACGACTTCTTCGAGGCGTTCAACGTGGGGGCGGGGGAGGCCGACTATCCGCACATGCCCTCGCTGCCCCAGCCGGACTATGCCGAGAACGTCTGGCCGGACGTCGACGGCTTCGAGGCGCAGGTGCAGGCGTACTTCGCCGAGGCGGGGCGGGTGGCGCGCGTGATGACGCGCATCTTCGCGGATGCGCTCGGCCTCGACCCCGACTTCTTCGACCGCGTCACCGACCACTCCCTCGATGTGATGCGCATGAACAACTACGCCCTGCCGGCGGGAACCGACATCCGCCTGGACGGGGAGCTGATGGGTATGGGGGAGCACACCGACTACGGCATCGTCACGATCCTCTGGGCCGACCAGGTGCGGGGGCTGCAGGTGCTCGGCGCCGACGGCTCGTGGAACGACGTCTCGCCCGCCGACGACGCGCTGCTGATCAACCTCGGCGACGTGACCGCGCGGTGGACCAACGAACGGTGGATGTCGACCCTGCACCGCGTGAAGCCGCCGATCGTCGACGGGACGATCGAGCGTCGTCGCTCGGCGGCGTACTTCCACGACGGCAACGTCGACGCGCTGATCACGACGCTGCCCTCCTGCATCGACGCCCAGCATCCCGATCTCTACGAGCCGATCACGGTCGGCGAGCACATCGCGGCCAAGCTCGCGGGATCTCGCGCCGGCAAGTCCAACACGTCGGCAGCGCGCGAGTCGGCGCGCGTGCTGGCCAGCCAGCGCTACTGATGCGCGAGCCCGCCTGTGTCCCACTTTCTGTCGCTGTGCGACCGCCTGAGCGACAGAAAGTGGGACACGCAGGGCTGGCTGCTGCTTGCCTGGCCGGGGACACGCAGGGCTGGCTGCTGCTTGCCTGGCCGGGGTGTGTCCCGAATTCTGTCGCTGTGCGACCGCCTGAGCGACAGAAAGTGGGACACGCAGGCGCGCGCGGGTGATGGATGCTGTCAACCCCCGCCCAGGGTCGTCTGGCCGCCGTAGGGTGTGGGGATGACGACGCGCACGCACGCACCCCGGCCGCTCGATCTCGTGCGGCAGATCGCCGTGGTCTCGTCGCTCGGATTCACCCTCGTCGCCGTGCTGGTGGGGGTGGGCGGGCTCGGCGGCACCGCGGTGGAGAGCTCGCAGGGCGGAGCCCTGGACTCCGACGCCACCTACCTCGCGCCGGCGGGCCCCGCCTTCTCGATCTGGTCCGTCATCTATCTCGGACTCGTCGGATACGTCATCTGGCAGGCGCTGCCCTCGCAGCGCGTGTCGGCGCGCCAGCGCGCACTGGGGTGGTGGATCGCGCTCACGATCGTGCTCAACGGGATGTGGCTGGTCGCCGCCCAGCTCCTGCCGATCTGGACGACCGTGATCGTGATCTTCCTGCTGCTCGCGGCGCTGTGCGTCGCCTTCCAGCGCGCTGTCAGCACGCGGGTGCCGGGTGACGGGGTCCTCGACGCCGTCCTGATCGACGGGGTCACCGGCCTGCACCTCGGCTGGGTCACCCTGGCCTCCGCGGCCAACGTCGCCGCGTGGCTGACGGCGATCGGCCCGACGTCGTGGGCCGATCACGCCAGCGCGTGGGGTGTCGCCGTCGTCGTGGTGCTGGGCGTGATCGGGCTCGGGATCGCCTGGGCGAGCGGTTGGCGCGTCGCGCCCGGCCTCGCCATCGCGTGGGGTGCGGCGTGGCTGGCCGTGGGTCGTCTGCTCGATGAACCGCGCAGCGAGCCGATCGGCATCGCGGCGCTCATCGTCGCCGTCGTGGTCGGCGGCCTGCCCCTCCTGGTCGCGGGCCTGCGACTGCTGCGGCCCCAGGGCGACTGATCCCTGCGCGGCCGCGCAGATTCACGCCAGCGACGCGGCGAACGCGCGGAGCAGACGCGGTGGTTCGGTGAGGGAGGCCGCCCGCACGCGCGCCGCGACCTCGTCGAAGCGCTCGGCCTCGAAGTAGCCGTCGTTGCGATACACGGCCATGCGGTCGATGAAGGCGGCCGCGGTGGGCTCGGGGTGGAACTGGGTGGCATAGAGCGTGCTGCCCACACGATACGCCTGCACGGGACACGCCTCTCCCCGCGCGAGCAGCACCGCCCCCGGGGGCGCCTCGCCCGTGCCCTCCTTGTGCGCGGTCAACGCCTGGAAGCGGTGCGCGAGCCCCCCGAAGAGCGCGTCGCGCTCGCCGTCCTCGGTCAGCTCCACGGTCGTGGGCCCGGTGTCCTCGGGAAAGCCGCGCGTGACCTCGGCGCCCAGCATCCGCGACACGATGCCGATGCCGTAGCAGGTGAACAGAGCGGAGGTCCGCCCGGATGCCGCCTGCCGTGCGATCTTCTCGAGATCGGCCTCGAGGCGGCGCTGCACGTCGGTCTTGGTCGATTCGGGGTCGGCCACGTTGAACGGGCTTCCGCCGACGACGAACCCCGCGAAACGGTCGAAGACATCGTCGGGCAGCGGCTGGTGCACGAGGTCGTGGGCGTGCAGGCGTTCGGCTCCCGCGTGCATGGCCTCGCCGAACGAGCGATACTCGGCCTCGGCGGCACCCGACTGCGGCCGTACGCACACATAGAGCAGGGGCGCTCCGCCCGCCACCGCGCTGGTCATCCTGCGAGTCTAAGACGATCGCGCGCCGGATGTATCAGGCCGACCCTGGTGCGCTCCCCGATACGTGGACACAATGGGCACCATGACCGACGTCGAGCCCGAGGGTGTCGCGGACGGTGACTCGATCGGCGATCGCGACGCTCCCGCGGAACCGGAAGAGGCATCCACCCTCGCCGAGCCGTCGCGCTGGGAACGGGCGGCCGGATGCTTCACCCGCTGGCAGAAGGGTGATACACGGGCGATGGATGATCTCGTGCGCCTGATGACGCCCGTGCTGTGGCACGTCGTGCGCTCGTACGGCCTCGATCGCGCGCTTGCGGAGGACGTCGTGCAGACCACCTGGCTGACACTCGTGCGCGGTCACGCCGCCATCGCCGATCCCCGTGCCGTCTCGGGATGGCTGACCACCTGCGCCCGCCGCGAGGCGTGGCGGGTGAGCAGGCTGCAGCGGCGCGCCGATCCCACCGAGATCGAACAGCTGGAGCCTCGGCTGGCCTCGGCGCCCTCCGCGGAGCACGAGGCGTCCACGGCAGATGAATCCCACCGGCTCTGGCGCGCCGTCGCCCTGCTGAACGAGCGCTGTCAGCGGCTCCTTCGGATCGTCGCGTTCGATGAGCGGCCGGATTACGCACGTATCGCCCACGACCTCGCCATGCCGGTCGGATCGATCGGTCCCACCCGGCAGAGGTGTCTGGCCAAGCTGCGCGTCGCCCTCGAAGACGCGGGCTGGGGAGGAGGACCCCATGCCTGAGGAGGATTTCGCCGCGGACGCGGCCGTGTTCGCGACGTTGCGCGCGGTGTGGCAGCGGGTGGATCCGATGCCCGCTGAGCTCGTGGACCGCATGATCGCCGCCGTGGCGATCGAAGATCTCTCGCGCGAGTACGCCCAGCTGACTCTCGTCGAGCAGGCGCAGCTGGCCGCGGTGCGCGGTGACGCCGACACCCTGACGCTGCAGTTCAGCGACGGCACCACGACGGTGCTGCTGCATGTCTCGGCGGCGGAGGACGGCACCCGTCGTGTGGATGGATGGTGCGATGCGTCGGCGCTCGCGGTGCGGCTCGCGCAGGGGGATCGGGAGTGGGCCGCGGAGCCCGCCGAGCACGGGCGGTTCGCGTTCGAGGGCGTCGTTCCCGGCCTCACCCGGCTGCGCATGGTCGTGAAGACCGCCGAGGGGATGTCGGAGTTCATGACACCGCACTTCGAGGTGTGAGCGCCGCTCCGGGACAAGATCAGGGGCCGGCGCAGGGCGCGCCCGCCGGGAGGGGATGAACATGGCCGATGAGATCCGCGCGTCGCGTGAGCCGCAGGGCTGGAGCTGGCGGGACAGGGCGCGAGCCCTCGCGCGCGTGCCCGCGATCCTCGACCCCGTCGACGTGGGTGCCGATGTGATCGAGGGGGTCGACCCCGCCCCGACGGCGTACGTCCGCGACCAGCTGCTGATCTCCACCGCGCAGGGCCTCGACACCGAGGCCCGCTTCGTGGTGGAGGCGGCGCGGCAGTACGGCTGGGTCGCCTCGCCCGTCGCCGACGACGAGAAGGCGCCCGAGGCCGCCCGGTTCGCTCCGCCGCTCGCGCCGAGCGCCGTGCGCCTGGAGACGCAGGGCCGGCGACAGTCGCGGGTGACGCGCTTCGCCCTGCAGAACGCGCCCGAGTCCGAGACGGCGCCCGAACCTCCCGCACCCGGTGACGGGCCGTCGCCGTCACTCGAACCACGCCCGCTTCCCGACGCCTGGCGTGTGCTCCAGCGCGCGCGCCGATTGGCGCGCAGCATCCTGCCCTCGGTCGGGCTCGATCACGTCCTGACCCTCGACGCGATCGGAGCCAACCCGTTCACGAGCTCGAACCCGTTCACCCGCTCCAATCCGTTCACGAGTTCGAATCCGTTCACCCGCTCCAATCCGTTCACCCGCTCCAATCCCGCGGGCCCCGACAGCTACGCCCTCGTGGGCAGCGGCGGCCGCCAGCCGGTGGCCTTCGTCGGCGCCCGCCCGCCGCGGCGCACGGATGACCCGCCCGCACCGGGTCGCCGCCCGCGCGTCGCCGTGCTGGACACGGGATGCGGGGTGCACGACTGGTTGGACGACGTGGTCTCGTGCGGGCTGACGGTGGGCGGTGCGACCGTCGGCGAGGACGACACGCTCTCCGACCCCGAGAACTACCCCAGCCTGTTCGGCGTGCTCGATGGCACCCTGGATCCGGTCGCCGGACACGGCACGTTCATCGCGGGCATCGTGCACCAGGCGTGCCCGGATGCCGACATCCTCGCGATCCGGGTGGCCGACGGACTCGGCACGGTCGACGAGCAGGTGCTGATCGATGCGCTGGAAGGTCTGCTCGCGGCGGTGGAGAGCGGGTTCGAGATCGACGTCCTGAACCTCTCCCTCGGCTATTACCACGAGACGCCGCAGGACGGGCAGTACAGCATCGACCTGTTCGGCGTGCTCGCCGACCTGCGCGCCCGCGGCGTCGCGGTCGTCTGCTCGGCCGGAAACGACTCGACCGACCGGCCCGCGTTCCCGGCCGCGCTGTGGCCGTATCCGGGCGCGGAGGACGAACGTCTGGGTGCCGACGACGCCCTCGCCCCGCACCTCGCGATCGGCGCGCTCAACCCCAATGGCGCCAGCGTCGCGCTGTTCTCCAACATCGGTCCCTGGGTGCACGCGTACGCGCTCGGTGCGGGCGTGCTCAGCACCACCCCGGCCTTCCTCGGCGGCACGCAGGCGGGCACTCGCGACGATCGCCACGGCAGACGCCGGGAGACCATCGACCCCGATGACTTCCGGGGCGGGTTCGCCCTGTGGAGCGGCACGTCCTTCGCCGCGCCGCTCGTCGCGGGCAGGCTCGCCGCCCGTCTCACGCACGCTCTGCGGGAGGGAGGGCTGGCCGAGACCGGCGCGCGCGTGAAGGCCCTGCGCGCAGCATCCGCCGAGGTGCTCGCCGAGTTCGAGAAGCGCGTCGCGCCGGGCCTGCGACCGGAGGGATGAGCGGCGGGCCGGAGGGTCGCGGCGGGCGCACGATGTGCGCCATGCTGAGGCGGTGACGCTCACCGCGGACGAGCTCTACCGTCGCGGCCTCGACCACACCAATGAGGGCCGCAACGGCGCGGCCCGTCGCGCGCTCGCCGCGGCCGCCGCGCGTTGCGACGATGCCGACCTCCGCGCCCGGATCGCGGGCACGCTGGCCTACGTCGTGGACCGCACCGGTGACCCCGATGCTGCGCGACGACTCTGCCTCGACGCGCTCGATGACGCGCGGGTCTCCGCGCACACCGCCGCCATCGTGCGCGGCCAGCTCGGCGTGCTCGCCCTGCATCACGGAGCCGTCGACGAGGCGATCACCTGGCTCGACCGCGCGATCCACGACATCGGCGACGATCCCGAGCATCGCGCCTCGATGCTGATGAACCGCAGCGTCGCCCACATGCAGGAGCGGCGGCTCGTCGCGGCCCGCGCCGACCTGGAGCGCGCCGCCGGCGACTACGCCCGCACCGACCGTGCCGTCGACGCCGCGATGGCCGAGCACAACCGGGGATACGTCGCTCTGCTGGAGGGCGACCTCGTGCAGGCGCTCGCGCGGATGGCCCGCGCGCGACGCGCGTTCGAGCAGTCCCCGGTCAACTCCGCGATCGGCGACCTCGATCGCGCCGAGGTGCTGCGGGACGCGGGGCTCACGACCGAGGCCGAGAGTATCCTCGAGCGGGTCGCGGGGGTTTTCGGTGCCCACCGGATGCGCCAGGCCCGCGCCGAGGCCGAGGTGAGCCTCGCCCGCTCGATCCTTACCCATTCGCCCGGGCGTGCGGCCCGGGTGGCCCGTGCCGCCGCCCGCCGATTCGCGGCCCTCGGCAGCGAGAGCTGGACCGCGCGCGCCGACGCCGTGCGGCTGCGGGCGCTGCTGGCCGGCGCCGGGATCGACCGGACGGGTGCTCCGGTGCCCGCCGCGGGTCGGCCGCCCGCGGCGGCGGAGGTCGAGGCGACGGCGGCGATGCTCGACCGGCATGGTCTGCGGGCCGATGCCGCGGCGCTCCGGCTCGCGCAGGCGCTCAGCGTCGCCCGCCGCGGATCTGCGCTCCCGCGCCCGCCTCGCGTGCACGCATCCGCGCCGCTCGAGGTGCGGCTGCTCGCGCACGAGGTGGCGGCCGCGCGTTCCGCGCAGGCGGGACGGGATGCTGCGGCCCGTCGTGTCGCGGCGCGTGGGCTCGCGGTGCTCGAGGCCTCGCGCCGGGCGTTCGGCAGCCTCGACCTGCAGACGTCCATCGCGATGCAGGGCGCGGGTCTGCTGGGGGCGGGGCTGGCCGCGGCGCTCCGGTCAGGGCGCCCCGACGTCGTGTTCGCCTGGTCGGAACGCGCGCGGCACATGAGTCAGCAGGTGGTGCCGCTGCGGCCCCCGCCCGACCCGCGCCTGGCCGCCGAGCTCGCGCAGCTGCGTCAGCTCCGGGCCGAGAACCCCGCCGGCGATTGGCTGGAGGACCCCCGCGCCGCCGCGCTGCGCGATCGCGCCCGTGAGCGCCAGTGGGAGTCGGTGGGCGCCGCCGGCGTTCAGGCGCGGATCGGCCTGCCCCGCGCCCGCGCCATGCTCGCCGACGGCGAGAGCCTGCTGTCGTACGTCTTCGACGGGGTGCGACTGGTCGCCCTCACGGTCGACCGCGAGCGCACCCGGATCGTCGAGCTGGACTGGACGCGCGTGCGGCCCGCCCTGACGGGACTGCGCGCAGACCTCGACATGTCGGCATCGGTGCAGGCCGGCCCGCTCGCCGGCGTCGTGGGGCGCGCTCTGCAGGATCGCCTCGCCCGGCTGTCGGCTCTGCTGGTCGATCCCGTGCTCGCGCAGCCGGACCCCGCGCGGGTGGTGATCACCGTGCCGGGCGTCCTCACCGGCGTGCCGTGGACGATGCTTCCCGCGATGCGCGGGCGCGTTCTCACCCTTGCCCCCTCCATCTCGCGGTGGGCGGCGCTGCGGGCGGAGGCCGACACCCGGCCCGCACCGAGACGCGCCGCTTTTGTCGTCGGCCCCCGTGTGGCCCGGGGCGACGAGGAGGCGCGGGTGGCAGCATCCGCCTGGGCGGGCGCGACGGTGGCGACGGGGGACGACGCCACCGTCGATCGCGTGGCGGGCCTCGCGGGCGTGGTCGAGGTGCTGCACCTGGCAGCCCACGGCAGACACGCGGTCGACAACCCGCTCTTCTCGGGACTCGAGCTCGCGGACGGAGCCCTGTTCGGCTACGACATCGACCGCATACCGCGCGTGCCCGATGTCGTCGTGCTCTCGGCGTGCGAGGGCGGTCGCTCGTCGGTGCGGTGGGGCGAGGAGGCGATCGGGATGACCCGCGCCTGGCTGCATGCCGGCAGCGCCTGCGTCGTCGCCGCCCCCGTCGTCGTGGCCGATGACATCGCCTGCGAACTGCTGGCCGGCGTGCACGAGGGCCTTGCCGCGGGCCTCGCACCCGCGGTCGCGCTCGCCGACGCGACCGCGAAGACGGGCCATGTCGCGCCCTTCCTCTGCCACGGCGCGGGATTCTGATGCGATGTATCAGCGCGTCCCGCGGCTGCTCCTGACGAGTGGACCTGGATCACGCACGGCGGTCCGGGGGGATCGCCGCTGGGGGCGGGCCGCCGCGGTACGGGGGCGTTCTCGCGGCGGACGGGTCCCGGGGGATGTCGCAGAGACCCAGGTCGGCGACATCCCCCGCTCGCCGTTGGGGCGTCGAAATCACGTTGGGGCGCGCTGCAGCGCGCCCCAACGGAGATTCGACGCCCCAACGGCCCGCGAGCTCTCAGCCGCGGGAGGAGCGTGCCGATCGGCCCCGGACGATGCCGACGAAAGCCTCGACGTCGGGCGTCGTGCGCTCGGCCGGCCAGGCGAGCGCCACGGGCGAGGGCTCCGCGCCCGCGAGCGGTCGGTGCGCGACGTCACGGCGATGATGCAGGCGCGCGAGCGACATCGGCACCACCACGATGCCCACACCCGCGGCGACGGTGGCGATCGCCTCGCCGGTGTCGACGGGCGCCGCGAACGACGGGGCCACGGTCGATGGCAGCACGAGAGCGGGCAGCACGTCGTCCTGCGGCACGATGCGCACCTCGCCGTCCAGGTCCGCGGCCTCGAGCTCGTCAGCCGCCGCAAGATGCGAGTCGGCGGCGAAGACGACGACCGGCGTCTCCTCGTAGAGGACGATGACGTGCAGCGCCTCGCGGTCGATCGGCAGCCGCACGAGGGCCGCGTCCACCTCGCCGTCCAGGAGCGCCGGGCGCTGGGCCGCGACGCTGAGCGGGGTCAGGACGAGATCGACCCCCGGCATCCGTTCACGCCACCGGTCGATCCACGTGCCCGGTGTCGCCCCTGGGATGGCGCCGAGCCGGAAAAGGCGGGGGATGCCGTCGGCCGGGTGCTGCGCGTGAGTTTCGCCCGCCGGGGTGCTCGGTGACGAGGCGCGGGCCGATGCCCGCGTTCTGGCGGGCGCGCCGGGCGTCGCGCGTCGCCCGCGGGGGGATGATCCGCGCGCGGCGCGAGCGCCTCCCTTGCCCTTGGCCATTCCGACAGGTTATCCGGGTGCACGACGCGTGCCGACGAGGCACGGGGCCAGGCACCACCCCGCGGCGTCGGGGGTCACGCCACGAGGTGGAATCCTCGGCGGTCGGTTGCCACCGCGCCGCCCTCGACGATCGCCTCGTCGTCTCCGATCAGGGCGCCGACGGCGACCCGGGCACGCGGCCCGACCGTGGTGCGCACGCCGATGCGCGCGCCCGCGCCGATCAGGGCGTGCGAGCCGATGTGCGCGTGCGCGTCGATGACGGCGTCGGGTCCGATCATCGCGTCACGCTCGATCCATGCGCCGCGCATGATGCGCGCACCCGCCGCGACCTGCGCGCCCGGTTCGACGTAGGCGCCGGATTCGACGAACGCGCTCGCGTGCACCTTCGCGCCGTGCGCGATGAGGCCTCGTCCATTGACGTGCTTGCGGTAGCGCAGCACCTCTCCGCTGTCGCTTGTAGTTCTTGCCCACTGTCTCCTCCTGCGGCTCTGGGTGTCAGCCGAGTACAGGAATAACCTTTCACGCCGCCGGATCATTCCCGCAGGGCTTGCTCGAGAGGGATTCGTTGTGCTCGGCCGGATGGATTGCCCGGCGCACGAGAATATTCCGGCCGGAACACCACTGCGCGCTGCGCCTGGAAGCTGACGACGAAGAGCGAGGCGTCTGTGAGCGCCTTCGCCGCGAGAAGCGGCACCCCCGCGTCGGTCAGCGCGGTCAGCATCCCGAAGTTCGCCGCGAGCAGCAGCACCGCGAGCGACGCGTATCGGGCCATGGCCGTGCGCAGCGCGACGTCGCGTCCTCGGGCGAAGACCGCGTGCCGGTTCGCCGCGAAGTTGACGCTCGCGCTGACCAGCCGTGCACCGACGACCGACAACAGCAGGGTCCCGGTGAGGGCCTGCAGCACGAGCAGGGCGACGGTGTCGACCGCGAAGGCCACCATCGCCGACGCTGCGAAGCGCAGCAGCGGAACGTACACCCGCACGGAATCCGCGACGGGCCGGAAGTGCGAGGACGCGTTTCCCTCGGTGTACACGGTGGCGATGGGGTGCTCCACCAGCGAGAAGCCCGCGGAGCGCGCATGCAGCAGCATCCGGAATTCGTACTCGAACCGCTCGCCCGTCACGGTGAGCAACCACGGCAGCGACGCGGGCGGCAGGCCGCGCAGACCCGTCTGGGTGTCGCCGATCGACTGTCCCGACACGGCGCGGAACAGGGCGCGGCTGATCGTGTTGCCGATGCGGCTGCGCGCGGGCACCCGGCCCGAGAACGCTCGGATCCCGAGCACGAGAGAAGACGTCGCGCTCTCGAGGACGGCGGCCACGCGGGCGACGTCGGCCGGTCTGTGCTGTCCGTCCCCGTCGGCGGTGACGACGCCGGCGCCCGGGTGGGCGACGAGCACGTGGCGGATGCCGGACTTCAGTGCCGCGCCCTTGCCGAGATTGCGGGGGTGGTGCAGGACGAGCGCCCCGCGGCGCGCGACCTCATCGAAGATCGGCGCGAATCGCGGCCCCGACCCGTCGTTCACGACGACGACGGCCGCCGCCGGATCGTCGGTGAGCAGGGCGTGCACGAGTTCGATCAGGCGCGTGTCCGGTTCGTAGGAGGGGATCAGCACGACATGCACGGGTCAGCCCGCCGCCGCGATGTACAGGATGTCGCTCGTGGCTCGCTCGCCGCCGTTCGAGGGCTGGTTGATGACCTCGCCGCCGAAGTACATGGTGCTCGAGCCGCCGCCGTCGAGGTTGTAGGCGGTCGTCGCGCCGAGCTCGAGCATGATCTGCGCGAGCTCGGTCAGGTCGACGCCCGCGCTGTAGCCGTCATCGCGACCGTCGACGACGACGAAGACGAGGTGATTGTCGTCGACGACGCCGACGGCGGTGCGCGGCTGGTCGCCCTGGATCGAGTGGTTGCCGACGTTCGTGTCGATCTCGACGTCGTCGATGCCGGCCACGACGGCACCGTCCTCGACGATCGCGGGGCCGAAGCTCAGGGTGTTCCAGGCGCCCTCGGCGACGAGCTCGTCGGCCGAGGTGGTCGTCTCGTCGTAGATCTCTGCCGTGCCGTCGGTGTAGAAGACGATGCCCTCGCGGGCGGGCTCGTCGCGATAGACCACGCCGTTGCGGATCACGATGCCCGTGTCGCGGAACCCGTAGTAGTCGCCGTTGATCGCGAAGATCGCATCGTGCTCGGCGGCGATCGAGCTGACAAGATCGGTGATGTTCTCGCCGAACTGGTTGTTCGCGAATGCGCTCCGCAGCACCGTCGCGTCGCCGAGTGTCACCTCGGCGACGTAGTACGTGACGGTCTCATCGCCCGTCCCGGTGACGACGGTCGAGATCTCGATGTCGGCGTCATCGGAGCTGTATCCCGTGTCGGACGCGACCGCACCGCCGCCCGCCGCCGTCGTCTGCGCGTCGTCCTCGGTCGTCGCGGCCGCCCCCTGTTCGGCTTCGTATGCCTCGACGTCGGCGATCTCGACGTGCGGCACGACGAATCGATCGAGCGCCCACACGGCGCCGCCGCCGGCGGTCAGCACGATGACGAGGCCCGTCGCGATGAGACCGAGGCGCAGACGGCGGTGGCGGCGGGCGCGGGGGGAACGGCGCGCGCGAGGCGGGAGCGTCGGTGGGGCGCCGAGGGTCGGGTCTGAGACGTTCATGGATGCTGTTGTACGGGCCGTGCCGAAGAGCACGATAGGGCGCGGCTATGCGTGCGCTATCGGCGGCTTTGCGAGGATGGGACGGTGACACGCATGCCGGATGCCGAGGGTGAGCCGCCCGCCGAGACCTCAGCGACCCTGGTGTTTCCCGCGGACGACACCGCCCACAGCATCCCGGAAGACGTGCTCGGGCTGCTGGCGGGCACTTTCACGGCCTCGCTCGGGCTGCACCTGCTGCAGGCGAGCGACGCGGTCACCGGTGGCACGGCCGGGCTCGCGCTGCTCGTGGGCTATGCCACGCCGTGGCCGTTCTGGCTGGTGTTCGCGGCGATCAACCTGCCCTTCGCGGCGCTGGCGCTGTGGAAGAAGGGCCTGGACTTCACGCTGCGCACCGCCCTGGCGATCGGCCTCGTCTCGGCGTTCTCGGTGATGCACGACCGGCTGTTCCCCATTCTCGGGATGAACGCGATCTACGGCACGCTCGCGGGCAACCTCCTGGCCGGGATCGGTCTGCTGATCCTGTTCCGCCATCGCGCGAGCCTCGGCGGCATCAACATCATCGCGCTCGTCGTGCAGGAGCGCTTCGGCGTGCGCGCCGGGTGGACGCAGATGGCCTTCGACGTGCTGATCATCGCGTCGGCGGTCTTCGTCGTGCCGTGGCCGAGCGTCATCATGTCGGCGGCCGGCGCGGTGCTGCTGAACCTCGTGCTGGCGCTGAACCATCGGCCGGGGCGCTACATCGGCCACTGAGCGGGGACGGCGGTCAGTAGGGTCGCGCGAGCGTCGTGAACATGGGGAAATGTCGAATGTTGAGCGTCAGCAGCTCGGCGCCGATGCGATGCGCCGTTGCGGCGATGAGGAAGTCGGCGACATCGATGCCTCGGTGACTCGGCAGCCACTGCCGCGCAAGCTCGCCGGCGAGAGTCGATATTTCTCGATCCACGGCATGCCAGTGCAGGGCATCGAGAAGGTCCTGCGTCGTCGCGGCCTCGGCTGGCCGCATGCCCGCGAGCACCTCGGCGCGGCTCACCTCACTCGCATTCAGAGGGCCGAGGGTGCGATGGTGCACGAGAAGCCGTCGAGCCCTGTCGTCACCTCGAAGCACATCGATGAGCACGGATGTGTCGACGAGCACGCTCACGAGTCGAGGTGGGCCCAGCGCCCACCCGTGCGCAGCGACTCGACGCTCGCCTCGCCGTCGCGATGTGGGCGATCGTCGTCGGACCACGCGCCGAACGCTCGATCGATGCGGTTCAGATCGGCGTCGGTGTCGTCGTGCGCGTAAGCCATGCGCACCGCATCGCGCACAAGAGCGGACATCGATTTGCCGGTGCGCGCGGCCGCGTCGTCGAGGAGCTCGCGATCGTCCTCCTCGAGGGAGATCTGCGTGCGCTTCATGATGTAAGGGTACATCGTCAGGTGGGCGGCTGGCAGTGCGGGCACCAGAAGACGTTGCGCCGACTCGTCTCGGACGCGCCGAGCGACATCGCGCGGATCCCCGTGCCGCACCGTCGGCAGGGTCTGCGCTCGCGGCCGTACACCCAGGTGGACCGGCCCGGGCGGGAGTCGCCCGTGAAGGTGCGACCGGGCCCGGGGAGGTTCTGGCGGATCATGCGGGCCCCGAGTTCGACGAGCGCGCGGGTGTCGACCTCGGCCGTGGGCGTCTCGGGATGGATGCCGCGCACGAAGAGCAGCTCGTTGGCGTACTCGTTGCCGAACCCGGCGACGTTGCGCTGATCGAGCAGCGCGACGTGCGCGGCGCGGGTGTCGGCGGTGAGCCGCCGCGCGGCTTCGGTCGGGTCCCAATCGTCGGCGAGGGGATCGGGTCCGAGGTGGCCGATGACGCGGTGCTCGTCTCGGGTGGGGAGCACCTCCACCATGGCCAGGTCGAAGCCGACCGTGTCGTGATCCGCCGTCCCGACGATCGCGCGAGCCTTGAACCCGGGAGCCCGCCACCGCGCGCCGGCCCGATAGACGTGCCACTCTCCCTCCATCTTCAGATGCGAGTGCAGCGTGAGCTCGTCGAAGCGGTGCAGGATGTGCTTGCCGCGGGGCACGACCTCGCGCACGGTCTGACCGGTGACATCGGCCGTCGCGCTGCCGGGTACGCGGACGTCGAAGCGGGTCACGACAGCGCCCGCGAGCGCGGCATGCAGATGGTGCGCGGTGCGCCAGACGGTGTCGCCCTCAGGCACGAGTGGCCTCGCGTGCGGCGTCGCCCGCGGTCACGCGGCGCAGCGTGAGGCCGCGCGGAGACTCGACGAACCCGGCCTCGCGCAACGCGCGGCCCACGTCCGTCCCGTACACGAAGGCGCCGTTGACCTGTTCGATCGTGAGCGTGTCGAGGCGGCGGGTGCGGGCGAGGGTGGCGAGACTGCGGGTCGCCGCCTGCAGCACGCCCTCGTCGTCGGTGAAGGCGAGGGCCGACTTGCCCCCGCGCTCCAGGTAGAGGGCGAGGGCCCCGTCGACGATCGAGACGAGACCGCCCGCCTTGCGGCCGGGACGATGGGTCACGCCCTCGATCGCCGGCCACGGCAGCGCCGCGCCGTATGGGTTGGCGGGGTCGGTCGCGGCGAGGGTCAGGGCGCGGAGCGGGGCGGGGTCGGGCAGGGCTGCGAACTCGCGGAGACGGTCGATGGTCGGCGATGTCGCGAACTGCGCCGCCCCGAGCCTCTCGATCAGGTAGCCGCGCCGGCAATGGCCCGCCTGCTCGAAGCCCGCAAGGATGCGATAGACCTGAGCGAACCCGCCGGGCACCCCCTCCGCCTGCACCGAACCGCGCGTGACGACGCCGTAGCGGTCGAGCAGCAGGGATGCCGTGGCCGTGGCCCGCGCGGCCGCATCGGGTTCGGGGCTCGGCAGCAGAGACCAGCGTCCGCCGGTCGCGGACGCACGGGGCGGTGCTGCGCTCGGGCGCGACAGCGGCGTCCCGCGGAACATCCGCGAGCGCGGGGTGCGCCTGGCGGTGCGATGGGCCTGCGACCCTCCGCCGAGGAGGGTGCGCACGGGTGCGAAGGTGTCGTTGGTGACCCGGCCCGCCCACATCAGGGTGAAGAGCGCCTCGATGACGGACTGCTCGTTCGCGGCATCCACGGACTGACGCAGCTGCCCCGCGAACCACGCGCCGCCCGAGGACAGCTCGTCGATCAGGCGCTGTTCGAGCGAATCGGGCGCGAAGTCGACGTCGGAGGGCACGAGAGTGTAGGGCGCGGCGTCGGCGGGATGCAGGGAGATCCAGCCGTCGCGCCCGGGCAGCGACCCGTTGCCCGACCACACGACCTCACCGGTGGCGGTCAGCTCGTCGAGCATCGCCGGGGTGTAGTCGCCCACGCGGGCCGGAAGGATGAGCGATTCCCAGGCGCTGGCGGGAATCGGCACGCCCGCGAGCTGCTCGATCGCCGCGGCGACGCCGTCGATGCCCTCGAGAGGCCTCGTGACGTGCTGCCACACCGGAGCGAAGCGCGCGAACGCCTCGGGCGCGACCGGTTCGACACTGCCCCGGATCGCGGCGAGCGACCGCATGCGCAGGCGGCGCAGCACCTCGGTGTCGCACCACTCGGTCTCGTCGCGGCTGTCTGCGGTGGCCGGCAGGAAGAAGCCGCTCGACACGCGCCCCTGTGACTCGAGCCGGTGCAGCGTCTGACGCGCGACGGCCACGCCGATGCCGAGGCGCCGGGCGACGGCATCGGTCGTGAACGGGCCGTGTGTGCGCGCGTGACGTGCGACCAGATCGGCGAGGGGGTCGGCCACCGGCTCGAGGAAGGCGAGCGGGAGGCCCACGGGCAGGGCGACGCCGAGAGCGTCGCGAAGGCGGCCGGCGTCCTCGATCGCGGCCGCGCGCAGGGTGCCGGAGATCTGCACCGCGATCGCGCGGCGGGCGTCGACGAGCGCGTCCAGGAGCTGCTGCGCCTCGGCGATGCTCGCCCCGGTGTCGGAGCGCGGCCGGTCGCCATCGAGCCGCAGCTCGGCTGCGGATGCGGACGCCTCCGGTGGCTCGAGCCGTGGCGCGACCTCGTCGGCGTCGAGCGGGCCGAGCAGCCGCAGCAGATCGGCGACGCCCTCGACGCCCCGCACTCGGCGTTCGGGATCGAGGCGCTGCGCCTCGCGCTCGAACTGCGCGATCACGTCCGGGTCGAGCAGCTCGCGCATCTCGACCCGGCCCAGCAGCTCGGACAGCAGCGCGGGGTCGACCGACAGCGCCGCCGCCCGCCGCTCGGCGAGGGGCGAGTCGCCCTCGTACATGAACGCACCGACATATCCGAAGAGAAGGTCGCGGGCGAACGGCGAGGGCTGCGTGGTCGTCGTCTCGACGAGCCGGATCCGGCGATCGCCGATGCTGCGCAGCAGACCGAGAAGAGCGGGGAGATCGTAGACGTCCTGGAGGACCTCGCGCAGGGTCTCGAGGATGATCGGGAACGTGGGGTGGCGCTTGGCGACCTCGAGCAGCTGCGCCGATCGCTGCCGCTGCTGCCAGAGCGGGCTGCGCTTGCTGGGGTTGACGCGGGGCATCAGCAGGGCGCGCGCCGCGCACTCGCGGAACCGCGAGGCGAACAGCGCCGAGCCGCCGACCTCGTCGGTGACGATCTGCTCGAGCTCGTCGGGGTCGAACACGAAGAGCTCGGCACCGGGTGGTTCGGCCGTGGTGTCGGGAATGCGCGCGATCACGCCGTCGTCGCTCGCGACCGCCGATCCCTCGACACCGAGTCGCTCGCGGATGCGGGCGCCCACGGCGAGCGCCCACGGCGCGTGCACGCTCATGCCGTACGGGGAATGCAGGATGACCCGCCAGTCGCCGACCTCGTCGCGGGAGCGCTCGACGGTCAACGTGCGGTCGGTCGGAAGGCTGCCCGTCGCCTCCTTCTGCTCGGCGAGGTACGCCAGCAGGTTGCCGATCGCGCGCTCGTCGAGCCCGGCATCCCGAAGTCGCCCCCGGGCCTTCTCGGCGGACGCCGACGACAGCTCGCGCGAGAGCCTGCCCAACGCCTCGCCCAGCTCGGCGGGCCGGCCGAGCCCGTCGCCGTGCCAGAACGGCAGCTTGCCCGGCTGGCCGTAGGCCGGCAGCACGTTGACCCTGTCGTGGGTGATCTCGACGATGCGCCAGCTGGTCGTGCCCAGCGTGAAGACGTCGTTGACCCGCGACTCGTAGACCATCTCCTCATCGAGTTCGCCCACGCGGGCGTTGCGGGTCTCGCCGGCCACGAACACACCGAAAAGCCCTCGATCGGGGATCGTGCCGCCGCTGGTCACCGCCAGCCGCTGCGCGCCGGGGCGCCCCGCGATCGTGCCCGCATCGCGATCCCAGACGATGCGCGGGCGCAGCTCGGCGAACTCGTCGGACGGATAGCGTCCTGCGAGCAGGTCGAGCGTCGCCTCGAACGCCGATCGCGGCAGGGTGCGGAAGGGCGCGCTGCGCCGGACCTGTTCGTACCACTCCTCGACGGCGAGCTCGCCCAGGGCGGATGCTGCCACCGTCTGCTGCGCGAGGATGTCGAGCGGATTCTGCGGGATCGAGATCGCCTCGATGCTGCCCGACAGCATCCGCTCGGTCGTGATCGCCGTGTGCAGCACATCGGCACGATGCTTCGGAAAGAGGTAGGCCCGGCTGACCTCGCCGACCTGGTGACCGGCGCGCCCGACGCGTTGCAGGCCGCTCGCGGCGGACGGGGGCGCCTCGACCTGGATGACCAGGTCGACCGCACCCATGTCGATGCCGAGCTCGAGGCTGCTGGTGGCGACCACGCAGCGCAGGCGCCCGGCCTTGAGGTCTTCTTCGACCTGGGCGCGCTGTTCTTTGGACACCGAGCCGTGATGCGCGCGGGCCAGCACGGGCGGGGCCCCCGCGTCGGCACCGGCCTGGGCCATGATCGCCGCCGGCTGCGCCGGCTGCGCCGGCTGCGCCGCGTCGGGCGGATCGAGGCCGAGGCGTTCGGCGTAGATCTCATTCAGCCGCCCCGTCAGTCGCTCGGCGAGGCGCCGCGAATTGGAGAAGACGATGGTCGAGCGGTTCTCGAGGATGCGGTCGACGATCGCCTCCTCGACGTGGGGCCACACCGACCCCGTCATCTCGGTGCTCTCGGGGCGCAGCCGGCTGTCGGCGGCGAACCACTCGGGCTCGCCGTCGGGGTCGGTCGCGCCCGGCCCCGTGGCGGCGCCGTCAGCGGCCTCCGCGCCCGCGCGGGACCCGGGCGGCGGCGGGGGATTGAGCATGTCGTCGATCGGAACGACCACGCGCAGATCGAACGCCTTGCTCGCCTTGGGCGCCACGATCTCGACGGGCGCGGAACCGCCCAGGAACCGCGCGACCTCGTCGATCGGCCGGACGGTGGCCGAGAGCCCGATGCGCTGCGCAGGGCGCTCGAGCATCGCGTCGAGGCGCTCGAGACTGACCGCCAGGTGAGCGCCGCGCTTGGTGGCCGCAACCGCGTGCACCTCGTCGACGATGACGGTGTGCACCTCCCGCAGGGTCTCGCCCGCCTGGCTCGTGAGCATGAGGTAGAGCGATTCCGGCGTCGTGATCAGGATGTCGGGCGGCTCCTGTACCAGACGGCGGCGCTCGTTCGAGGGTGTGTCGCCCGAGCGCACGCCGACCGTGACGTCGGGCAGGGCGACGCCCAGCCGCCGCGCCGACTGCCCGATGCCGACGAGGGGCGAGCGCAGGTTGCGCTCGACGTCGACGCCGAGGGCCTTGAGCGGGGAGATGTAGAGGATGCCGGTGCGCGAGCGGGCCGCCGCGCGTCGGCGTCCGCGCGGCGCGGGGTCTTGCGCGACGATCGGCTTCTCGCGGAAGACCCGGTCGATGGCCCAGAGGAAGGCGGAGAGCGTCTTGCCCGACCCTGTGGGGGCGACCACCAGGGCGTGCCGCCCCGCCGAGACGGCCTGCCACGCGCCGATCTGCGCAGGGGTGGGCGCGGCGAAAGCCCCGCGGAACCACTCCTGTGTCGCGGGGCCGAAACGCTCGAGCACGTCGCCCATCGCATCCATCATGGCCCCGACCTCCGACATCGGGTCGGGGGTTGCGCATCTGGGAGACGGCCGGGTGTCCTGGCGTGGGATCAGCCCGAGGTATCGGCATCCAGCCGTGCTCGCAGGAACTCCCGGACATCCGCCAGTTCCGGCTCCGAGACGCTGTGCGTGAGCCCCGCGTAGACCCGACCCGACAGGTCGGCGTGGGAGGGCAGCCACTCGGTCGTGTGCGCGATCAGCGGCGGCGGGATCACCTCGTCGCGCGCCCCCCGCCCCCAGAAGACCGGCGGCCGGCGAGCGGCCAGCGCGGCGTCGCCCGGCAGCGGCCCCGGCGCGGCATAGCCGCTCAGGTTGACGGCGAACGCGAACCGATCAGGCCGCAGCCGTAGGGCCTGCAGGGCGATCGCCCCGCCCTGCGAGAAGCCGAGAAGACCGATGGATGCCGCACCCGCGGCGTGCGCGTCGACCCATTCGATCAGTCTTTCCGCGCCCCGCGTCACGCCCTCGGGGTCGCGTCCACCGAGCCCCTCGATCGCGTACCAGGAGAATCCGGGCGCCGGAAAGGGTGGCGTGAGCGGAGCGCGGACCGCGGCGACGGCGAAATCGGGCGGCAGATGGGGAACCAGAGCGAAGAGGTCGCGCTCGTCGGCCCCGTACCCGTGCAGCAGCACCAGCAGGGGGCGTCCGTCGGGATCGCCCGACCACAGAGCGAGGCTCGGATCGAGCGCGGGCGTGAGCGCAGCATCCACCATGCGCCCCATCATGGCAAACACCGCCGACACCCGCCCGACCGTGCCGGTGCTCGCCTGTCGCGATGTGCGGGTGCCGGGGCGGCGCACCCGCAGTTCGCGACAGGGGAGCCGGGTGCCGGGGTCGCGGGACATGGATGCTGGGCGTCGCGGTGGTGCTCGCCTGTCGCGATGTGCGGGTGCCGGGGCGGCGCACCCGCAGTTCGCGACAGGGGAGCCGACCCCGCGCCGCGCCCACCGCCCGGGGCGACCCACGCCGACGGCTGGGGTATACAGGAGGCATGCCGGTGCGCACACCTGACCCCGATCCCGACGAGCGCGACGACGACGGGACCCCCCGCGATCCGCTCGGCGGCATGACCTCGTTCGACACGCCCTCGCAGGGCACATCCGCCAATCCGGGGTGGCTGAGCGACATCGAGCTCGCCGAGGCCCGTCGCCGCATGCCGATGCTGTACGTCGAGGCGGTGCCCGTGCGCACCGACGGCGTCGGAGCCGTGACCGAGGTCGGCATCCTGCTGCGGGCGACCCCCGTCGGCGAGATCACCCGCACGATCGTCAGCGGGCGCGTGCGGTACGGCGAGACGGTGCGCGACGCGCTGTTCCGCCACCTCGAGAACGATCTCGGCCCGATGGCGTTCCCCCTGCTGCCCCCGCAGCCGACGCCCTTCACCGTCGCCGAGTACTTCCCGATGCCGGGACTCAGCGCCTTTCACGACGACCGGCAGCACGCGGTCTCGCTCGCCTTCGTCGTGCCCGTCACGGGCACGTGCGAGCCGCGTCAGGATGCCCTCGAGGTGACCTGGATGACACCGGCCGAGGCCTGTTCCGACTCGCTCGCCTCCGAGATGGAGGGCGGCCGCGGCACCCTCGTGCGGCTGGCGCTGGCGAGCGTCGGTGCGCTGCGCTGAGGGGCGCGGGTCGGATGCCGCAGAGCCCTCTCCTGGTCGACTTCGCCGTCGCGCTGCCGATCGTCCTCGGCATCGCCTACGTCGTGGCCTGGGCGATGCGCCGCCTGTTCGGTCAGCGCCTGCGGCTGAGCCTGACGACCATGACGATCGTCTCGCTGCTCGGGATCAGCCTGGGCCTGCTCCTGTCGGGCCTTCTGTTCTACGGTCAGCGCCTCTGGATGCCGACGACCATCCTGCTCACCGTCGGCTCGAGCATCGGCCTTGCCTTCGTGACGGCGGCGGTCGCGGCGCTGGTGCGGCCCGGGTACGACGACGTGGATGCTGCCGCCGTGCTCGCTGCGGGAGAGTCCGACACCGTCGAGTTCAAGGAGACCGCGCGCTGGAACGTGCGGGAGCAGAAGAAGGATCCGCGCATGGAGCTCGCGATCGCGAAGACCGTCGCCGCGTTCCTGAACTCCCGCGGCGGTGTGCTCGTGATCGGCGCGAACGATGCGGGCGAGGCGATCGGGCTCGATCGCGATCTGGCGACCCTGCGCACACCCGACCACGACCGGTTCGAGTTGTGGCTGCGCGACCTGATGTCGACTCTGCTGGGTCGTAATGCCGCGGCGCTGCCGCACATCCAGTTCGCGGCGGCGCCGGGCGGGTCGACGGTGTGCGCTCTGAACTGCCCGCCCTCACCGAAGCCGGTCTTCCTCGCCCAGTCCAAGGACGGCGGCTCGACCGATCTGTGGGTGCGGGTGGGTAACTCGACGAGATCGCTCGGGGTCGACGAGGCCGTCGAATACGTCGCGCGGCATTGGCGGCCCACGCTCGCGAGCGTGCTGACCGGGCGGCCCCGGTCCGGCTGAGACGATCAGGTCAGGCGGGCGAGCTCCGCCGCGAAGGCGTCGACGTCGTCGGCGGTGGTGTCGAACGAGCAGACCCAGCGCACCTCGCCGCGCGAGGCATCCCAGTCGTAGAAGCGGAATTTCTCGCGGAGCCGGTCGGCGACGCCGGCCGGGAGCGTCGCGAACAGCGCATTGGCCTGCGTCGGCTGCGTGAACGCCGCGCCCCGGATCCTGCCGTCGGCGATGCCCGCCTCGACGGCCTGGCGCAGTCGCGCCGCCATCGCGTTGGCGTGCGACGCGTTGCGCAGCCACAGGTCGCCCTCGATGAGCGCGAGCAGCTGGGCCGAGACGAAGCGCATCTTCGAGGACAGCTGCATGTCGAGCTTGCGCAGATAGCGCAGTCCCTCGGATGCCGCCGCATCGAGCACGACGATCGCCTCGGCGAGCATCGCCCCGTTCTTGGTGCCGCCGAAGCTGAGCACGTCGACGCCCGCATCGCGTGTGAAGGCGCGCAGCGGCACGCCGAGGGAGGCGGCCGCGTTGGCGATGCGCGCGCCGTCCATGTGCACGCGCATGCCCAGCCCGTGCGCGTGGTCGGCGATCGCACGCACCTCGTCGGGGGTGTACACGGTGCCGAGCTCGGTGGACTGCGTG
>NZ_QFPF01000059.1 GCF_003248605.1 Microbacterium sp. | reverse complement strand
AGACCAGCTGGGTGCTCATCGGCGTGACCCTCGCCGCCTCCGGGGCCTTCCTCGCCTCGCGTGTGCTGCCCTACGTCGGCGGGCGCTTCGCCAACTGGCTGAACGCCTTCGACCCCGAGATCATCGAGCGCTCCGGCGGCAGCTATCAGCTGGTGCAGGGCATCTTCGGGCTCGCTCACGGCGGGCTGATCGGCACCGGTCTCGGCCAGGGCCGGCCGTACATCACGCCGCTGTCGCAGAGCGACTACATCCTCCCGAGCCTCGGCGAAGAGCTCGGCCTCGTCGGCGTCTTCGCGATCCTGTGCCTGTACATGGTCTTCGTCAGCCGCGGCATCCGCATCGGGCTCGCCGGTCAGGACGACTTCGGCAAGCTCCTCGCCACAGGCTTCGCCTTCACGATCGGTCTGCAGGTGTTCATCATGGTCGGTGGCGTCACCCGGCTCATCCCCCTCACCGGCCTGACCACACCCTTCCTGGCAGCGGGCGGATCCTCGCTCGTCGCGAACTGGATCATCGTCGCCCTCCTGCTGCGTCTGTCCGACGCGGTGCGCTCCCGTCCGCGGGTGGTGATCGGATGAACCGCGAACTCCGCCGGCTCTCGATCGTGCTGCTGGGTCGACACGCTCGCCGACAACCCGAACAACACCCGGGCGCTCTATGACAGCTATCAAGTCCAGCGCGGGGCGATCATCGCGGGTGGTGCGGCGATCGCGTACTCCGTTCCCTCCGACGACGTCTACTCCTTCCAGCGCGTGTACAACGACGGCGACATGTGGGCGCCGGTGACGGGCTACATCAATCCGATGCTCGGGTCGGCGACGGCACTGGAGAGCGCGATGAACCAGGAGCTCTCCGGCACGGCCGGCTCGCAGTTCCTGCAGCGTGTCGAGCAGATCATCACGGGTCAGAAGCCGCAGGGCTCCAACGTCGTCCTCTCGCTCGATCCGCAGGTGCAGCGCGCGGCATACGAGGCCCTCGGCGACCTCGAGGGAGCTGTCATCGCGATCGAGCCCGACACCGGCCGCGTGCTCGCCATGGTCACGAGCCCGAGCTACGACACCAATCAGCTCGCGGTGCACAACGCCGAGCAGGTCGCGGCGACCTACGACGCGCTCGAGTCCGATGATCTGGATCCGCTCTCGAACCGAGCGATCGCGGGGGATCTCAACCCGCCCGGATCGACGTTCAAGCTCGTCGTCGCCTCGGCCGCCATCTCTTCGGGCGAGTACACGCCCGAGTCCACGTTCGACAATCCCGCGCAGTGGCAGCTGCCGGGGTCCTCCGACTTCATCAGCAACGCCGGCGGCGGCACCTGCGGACCGGGTGAGACCGTGTCCCTCGCAACCGCCCTCGCACTGTCGTGCAACATCCCGATGGCGCAGCTCGCCGTCGAGCTCGGCGACAACGCCATCCGCGAGGAGGCCGAGAAGTACGGCTTCAATTCCGCGTTCGAGATGCCGCTGGTCTCCACCCCCTCGACGTATCCCCGCGCTCTCGACGACGCCGAGACGGCGCTCAGCGGCTTCGGCCAGGGCGACGTTCGGGCGACGCCCCTGCAGATGGCGATGGTCTCGGCGGGCATCGCCAACGACGGCCTCGTGATGAACCCCCGCATGGTCGACCGCGTGATCGCGCCCGACCTGTCGGTGCAGCAGCAGTTCGAGGACACCGAGTTCCAGCGCGCTCTGAACGAGGAGGATGCCGCGACGATGGCCGAGATGATGGTGGCGAATGTCCGGGATGGCATCGCGTCGGGTGCAAGAATAGACGGCGTCGAGGTGGCCGGGAAGACCGGTACGGCGGAGAACGGACCGACCGCCCCCTACACCCTGTGGTTCACGGGCTACGCGCCCGCGGACGATCCGCAGGTCGCGGTCGCGGTCGTGATCGAGAACGGCGGCGGATTGGGTCAGGGGGGGCAGTCCAACCGGATCGCTGCCCCGATCGGCAAGGCGGTCATGGAGGCGGTGCTGAACAGATGAGGCCGACGCAGGGAGTGTCCTTCGGCGGACGGTACGAGCTGATCTCGCGCATCGCCATCGGCGGCATGGGCGAGGTCTGGGAGGCGACCGATCATGTGATCGGGCGCACCGTCGCCATCAAGATCCTCAAAGACGAATACATGGGCGATCCCGGGTTCCTCGAGCGCTTCCGTGCCGAGGCCCGGCATGCCGCGCTCGTCAACCACGAGGGCATCGCGAGCGTCTTCGACTACGGCGAGGAGAACGGCAGCGCCTTCCTCGTCATGGAACTCGTGCCCGGCGAGGCCCTCTCCACCATCCTCGAGCGCGACGGGTCCCTGAGCGCCGACAAGACCCTGGATGTCGTGGCCCAGACATCCGCGGCTCTCCAGGCCGCGCACGCGGCAGGTCTCGTGCACCGCGACATCAAGCCGGGCAACCTGCTCATCACGCCCGACGGCCGGGTGAAGATCACCGACTTCGGCATCGCGCGCATCGCGGACCAGGTTCCGCTGACCGCGACCGGGCAGGTCATGGGCACGGTGCAGTATCTCTCGCCCGAGCAGGCGTCCGGGCACCCGGCATCTCCGGCCACCGACATCTACTCGCTCGGCATCGTCGCCTACGAGTCTCTCGCGGGCAAGCGCCCGTTCACGGGCGAGTCGCAGGTCGCGATCGCGATGGCGCAGATCAACGAGCAGCCGCCGCCGCTGCCGCCCACGGTCGCCCAGCCGGTGCAGAACCTGGTGATGGCCATGATCGCCAAGAAGCCCGACGAGCGCCCGGCCTCGGCGGCCGCGGTCGCGCGCGCCGCGACGGCGCTGCGACGCGGGGACGTGACGGCCGCCGCGGCCGCCGTGCCGGCCGTCGCCGGTGCCGCGTTCCTCGGCGACGATGCGACGCAGCTGCTCTCCCCGGCCCCGGCCGGCGACGATGCGACCCGCCTGCTGACGTCGGCGGCGCCCGCCGGGGCAGCCGTCGCGGGCACAACCGAGACCGACGCCCAGACCCGCAAGCGCAGCCCGTGGACGTGGCCGCTCGTCGCCCTCATCGTGATGCTCGTACTCGTGCTCGGCGGCGCCGTCTGGGCACTCCTTGCCAACCAGGGGTCGGGCGGCGACCCGAGCGGGTCGCCCACCAGTTCGGCACCGTCACCCTCTCAGTCGACGACCTCGAACACGCCGACACCGACGACGGTCGACGTCGACGCCCTCGGCCTTGAGGGGATGGAGTGCGAAGCCGCCCGTCAGCTGGTCACCGAGAGCGGTCTGAACGCCTCGTGCGTCGACGGCAACTCGGCATCCACCGATGACGAGGTCGGCCGGGTCTACGACGTCAATCCGTCCGGTCCGCGGGTGCCCGAAGGCTCGACGATCACGCTCACCCGCTACGCCTCGATGACCGCGATGCCCGAGCCCGGCGCCGCCACGATCGGCGATGGCAGCGGAACGGTCGAGGCCGAGTCGACCGTGCAGATCAACTGGTCGGGTTACAGCTGTCCGGCCGGCACCGGTTCGGTCGCGTCGTACGACCTCACCGCGACGAACGGGCTGTTCTCGAACGGACAGTCCACGATCGCCGCGGGTCCGACCGAGCGTCCCATCCCCCTCACGGTGGGCAACACCGCCGGTCAGTCGGTCATCGTCAGCTACACCGTGACGTGCACGGGTGGCCAGGGCGGCGATCGCACCTCCGGCTCCTCACCTCAGACACAGGCCACCATCGAGGCGGCGAGCAACGGCAACAGCGACGGCTCCAACGGCAACAGCAACGGCAACGAGTCCAGCGGCGACGCGAGCGACGAGGAGTGAGCGGTCGCCCCTTCCTCTCGGAGAGTGCCCCGGCTCGTAGGCTAGGCTTTCACCCGTTCCACGCGCCGAGGAGTATCACGTGACGACCGAGCCACGCGTGCTGTCCGGTCGCTACCGGGTCGACGATCTGATCGGGCGCGGCGGCATGGCCAGCGTCTATCGCGGCTACGACCTGACCCTCGGTCGGCCCGTCGCGATCAAGATCCTCTCCCGCGATCTCGCCGGCGATTCCTCCTTCCGCACGCGGTTCCGCCTCGAGGCGCAGGCCGCCTCGAGGATGGCGAACCCGACGATCGTGCGTGTGTACGACGCGGGGGAGGATGCCGAGACGGATGCCTCCGGTGCGACCCACCCGGTTCCGTACATCATCATGGAGCTCGTCCACGGCTCTCTTCTGAAGGACATCATCGCCGCGGGCCCCGTGCCGGTCGACGACGCCGCGCGCTACGTCGACGGCATCCTCGAGGCCCTCGAGTACTCGCACCGCGCCGGGGTCGTGCACCGCGACATCAAGCCCGGCAACGTCATGGTGACCCCCTCCGGGCAGGTCAAAGTCATGGACTTCGGTATCGCCCGAGCCGTGTCCGACTCCTCCTCGACGGTCGCCGACACGACGGCGATCCTCGGCACGGCCGCGTACTTCTCTCCCGAACAGGCCAAGGGCGAGTCGGTCGATGCCCGCGCCGATCTCTATTCGACGGGAGTCGTACTCTACGAACTCCTGACCGGCCGGCCGCCCTTCCGGGGCGAGTCACCCGTCGCGGTGGCCTACCAGCACGTCAGCGAGACTCCCGAGACACCCTCCGAACTCGTGCCGACGATCTCGCGCGGTCTCGACGCGGTCGTCCTCCGCGCGCTGGCCAAAGATCCGTTCCAGCGTTTCCAGACCGCCGGCGAGTTCCGTGAGGCGCTCGATGCAGCCACCGACGGTCGCGCGCCGACCAAACGCCAGGTGGGCGCCCTCGCGACCGAGCTCTACGGGCCGAACCCCCGGCAGGCGGCCGAGACCGCGCGCTCGCTGCGGCAGCTCAGCACCGACGCCACGATGACCCGGACTCAGAGCGGACCGCCCGCGGCGTGGATCTGGACCGGTGTCGCCGTCCTCGCCGTCGTCATCATCTCGCTCTTCTTCTGGATCGTGACGATCCAGCCGAGCTCCGACACGCCGACCAGTGCACGTCTCGTTCCCAATGTGGCGGGCATGAGCGTCGACGAGGCCGAGGAGGAGCTCACCGCGGTGGAGCTCAACGCCGTCCCGCGCAACGAGGCCAGCGACGCGGTGCCCGAGGGCTCCGTCATCCGCACGGTGCCCGAGGCCGGCGTGAGCGTGAACATCGGCCAGGACGTCACGCTCTACGTCTCCACGGGCGCGGACACCGTCGACATCCCCCCGCTCACCGGCTTGAACGAGGTCGATGCGCGGGCGGCGATCGAGTCCGCGGGGCTCACGGTCGGGCAGATCACGTCGCGCAGCGTCGCCAACCTCGCGGCGGGCACGGTCATCTCGGCCAATCCCACCGAGGGCACCGAGGTCATCCGCGGATCGACGGTCGACCTCGTGACCGCAACGGGGCGCGTCGTCATCATCAACTACGTCGGCTTCACCCTCCAGGCCGCCACGGACGCACTGCAAGGACCGGATGTCGGCCTGACGGTCGAGCCCATCGAAGATCCCGGCTGCGTCGCGACCGACCCTCCCACCGTCACGCAGCAGTCGATCCCGCCGGGTGAAGCGCCCGTCGGAGAGACGATCTCGCTGACCTACTGCACCGGCACGGGCTGACGCGAGCGCCGGGTCCGATCACTCCGGTCCGACGAGGGGATGCCGTCCCTCGGCCGCCGCGACCGCGCCCGACATGCCGGCGGCCTCGAGCCAGTTCGCGAGCAGTCGATGTCCACCATCGGTGAGCACGCTCTCGGGGTGGAACTGGACGCCCCACTGCGGGAGGGTGCGGTGCGCCAGAGCCATGATGACGCCCCCCTCCGTCCGCGCGGTGGCCACCAGGTCCGGGGACAGGTTCTCGTCGCGCACGGCGAGGGAGTGATATCTGGTCGCCGTCAGCGGTGACGGCAGACCGTCGAAGATGCCGTCGCTCTCATGCCGCACCAGGGATGTCTTGCCGTGCATCAGCTCGGCTGCCGTGTCGACCTCGCCGCCGTATGCTTCGGCGATCGCCTGATGTCCGAGGCAGACACCGAGCAGCGGCATCCGGCGCGCGGCCGCGGCGTGCACGAGGTCGATCGAGGCTCCGGCATCCCGTGGCGCGCCCGGGCCCGGTGAGATCAGCACCGCATCGACGTCCACCAGGAGGGCGTCGAGGTCGTTCGTGTCGAGGTCGCGGCTCCGGTGCACGATGACCTCTGCCCCCAGCTGGGCCAGGTAGTCGCAGAGCGTGTGCACGAAGCTGTCGTCGTTGTCGGCGACGAGAACGCGGAAGCTCACTCGACCGTGACCTCTTCGGGGGTGAGCCAGAGTCCCACCACGGGGAAGACGTAGAAGAAGAGCGCGTACACGACCGCCGCGGCCGCCAGGAGCAGAATGAGCAGACGCAGCCACCACGGCCCGGGGAGCACACGCCAGAGCGCACCGTACATCAAGACACCTGCTCGGTCAGCTCGGCGGGCGCGCCGGCAGCGCGCGGCGTGAAGGAGTCGAACACGCTGTAGCCGATGATGCGCTCCATGATCGTGTGCTTGGGCGAACAGCTCGTCATCGTGAGGTAGCGCTCACCCGTACCCGCGACGGTGTCCTGCGGCACCGCGTTGAGCACCTCCACAGCGCTCGGCCGCACGTACTCGAGCGTACGGAACCGGTAGGTGTACCAGCCGTCCTGTGTCTCGATGATGATCGCATCGCCCACATGGAGTTCGGCGATCCGATAGAACGGAGCCCCTCCGTAGCCGGTGCGGTGCGCGGCGACGGCGAAGTTGCCCACCTCGCCGGGCATCTGGGTGCCGGGATAGTGGCCGATCCCGATCGTGTCGAGGGTGCGCGCGCGGGAGACTCCACCGCCGATGCGCACCTGATAGTCGGGTCCGAAGCGCGGGATGTACATGATGCCGAACTCCTGCCCGTCGCCGGGCTCGGCGGCGACCACGGGCTCGATCGGCGCAGCCTCCGCGGGAGCCTCGGTGGGCTCCGCAGAAGGATCGGCCGACGCAGTGGGCTCGGCGGGAGGATCGGTCGCCTGGGCGCTCCACTCTTCGGCCAGCGACTGCGCCTCGGCGGTGTTACGCGCGGCGCCGATCATATCGCCGATCCACAGCTGCCACACGACAAAGAGCATGACCACGACGCCCGCGGTGACGAGGAGCTCACCGAACACCCCGACCACGCTCACCCTGCGTCGCGCCGGCCTCGTCGTGACCCGTCGTCGCGCATCTGCCCGCGTCGACGGAGCCGCGCGCGGTTCATCGCCTGTGGGCGCATCTCCGGACACGCGCGGCCTCCCCCCGACGTCGACACTGCTTCCGCGATCCTAAAGCACGGGGCTGAGCGGAGCCCGCGACTACAATGAACCGCATGGCACGCTCTGACGACGTCGAACCCGAAGCTCCGCGTCGCGACGCCGAAGCACCCAACCCCGTCTGGTTCAAGCCGATCATGTTCGGCTTCATGCTGCTCGGTCTGGTCTGGGTCTTGGTGTTCTACCTCAGCAACGGCAACCTTCCCATCCCCGGCATCGCCGCGTGGAATCTCGCCATCGGCTTCGGGATCGCCCTGATCGGCTTCCTGATGACCACACGCTGGCGCTGATCCCGGCAATCCCTCTGCGCAGAGTTACACGCGTGTAATTCTCCACACCTGTGGATAACTCTGTGCAGAACCTGCGCTCAGAGGAGCACGGGGATCGCACACAGGGCGATGAGCACAACGGCAACGGCGACGAGCAGCAGATTCTGCGGCATGCGCTGATCGAGTCGGCGCGTGCGGGCGAAGATCAGACCGACGAGCGCACCGACGGCGAGCCCACCCAGATGTGCCTGCCACGCGACGTAGAAGCCGGGGATCGGCAGCAGTCCGATCACCAGGTTGATGCCGACGATGATCAGGATGCCGCGCACATTCGCACCGATGTGACGCCCGATCACCAGCAGCGCCCCGAGGAGCCCGAAGACCGCACCGGATGCCCCGACCACCGTTGTCCCGGGTGCGATCAGCGTCATCGCCACCGAGCCGCCGAATGCGCTGAGGACGTACAGGACGAGGTAGCGGACGTGTCCGAGGAGTGGCTCGAGGCTCCGGCCGATCCACCACACCGCCAGCATGTTCAATCCGAGGTGCAGAAACCCGTTGTGCACGAGCGCGGTCGTCAGCACGCGCCACGGCTGGAAGGGAGCGCCGGTCGACGGATCGATGAACACGCTGTTGAATGCGAGATAGTTCGCGATGGGGACACCGGGAACCACCGCGATGAGCGAGACGACCGCCGTCACGCCCAGGATCCAGAAGGTGACGAGGGGACGGGAATCGAGCGCGCGCACCGATGCCTGCGCACGACGCACACGCGGCGGGGTCGCCTGACGCTGCTCCTTCATGCACTCGGGGCAGATGACGCCGACCGCGGCCTGCGTCTGGCACTCGGGGCAGATGGTGCGCAGGCATCGCTGACACAGCACGTAGCTGCGCCGATCGGGGTGGCGGTAGCAGTAGTCGTCGGTGTTGCGCGGTGCGTCGGCGCTCACAGCGGGATCAGAGACGGGTGATGTCGACCGATTCGATCACGACGGGCTCGATCGGGCGGTCACCCGCAGCGGTCGGAACCTTCGCGATCGCATCCACGACGACACGTGATGCGTCATCGGCGACCTCACCGAAGATCGTGTGCTTTCCCTGCAGCCAGGGGGTGGGATCCGTGGTGATGAAGAACTGCGAGCCGTTCGTGCCCTCGGCCTGCCCGGTGATCGCATTGCGACGCAGACCGGCGTTCGCCATCGCGAGGATGTACGGGGCGGCGAAGTTCAGCTCCGGGGTGATCTCGTCGTTGAACGTGTAACCGGGACCGCCCACGCCCTGGCCGATCGGGTCGCCGCCCTGGATCATGAAGCCCGGGATGATGCGGTGGAAGATGACGTCCTTATAGAGGGCGCCCTCGCCCGGCTGACCGGTCGCGGGATGAGTCCACGATCCACTGCCGTCCGAGAGCCCGATGAAGTTCTCGACCGTGCGGGGAGCGTGGTCGCCATAGAGGTTGACGACGATGTCGCCGTGGTTCGTGTGCAGGGTCGCGACGGCGGTGTGATGCGGCATTCCGCCATTCTCGCATAGGAGTTTGTCGCGAAACCCGGCCTGGCCCCGCCCCCGTGGCAAGATAAGAAGCGACGCACCGTCGTCCACCAGCGATCAAGGAGGCCCCATGAGCCTGAGCCGGAAGCGCAAGAAGGAACTCCGCAAACTGCAGGAGACCGCAGGAAAGCTGTGGGAGTCGCAGCAGGTGCTGGTCGGTGAGGCCGCGGGCATCGCCCGCGAGGCCAGCCGTCAGCTCGGCAACTACTCGCGCGAGCAGGTCGTCCCTGCCGTGCAGTCCACCTATCAGGACCGGGTGGTGCCGACCGTCGATCGAGGCGTGCAGTTCGGCAAGCATGTCGTCGGCGACAAGGTCGTGCCCGCGGTGGGCTCGGTCGTCGGGTCCGCCCTCTCCGTGTGGGACGCCGCCAACGACACCCGTTCGCGCATCGCCGCCGGTCGCGGCTTCGCGCTTCCCGACGCTAAGTCGGTGAGCAAGAAGGCCGACGCTTACAGCAAGAAGGCCACCAAGGCGCTCTCCAAGCGCCTTGCGGCCTTCGAGCCGGCGCCGCAGAAGTCGGGCATCGGCGTCGGAGGCGTCATCGCCATCGTGCTCGGTGTCGTCGCGGCCGCGGGTGTGCTCTACGCCGCGTGGCAGACGCTGCGCGCAGACGACGAGCTCTGGGTCGCCGACGACCCGCTCCGCTCTCCCGATGAGTGAGGCGGATGCCGCGACCGCGCGTGTGCGCGGCGCGGCATCCGCCCTGGGTCTCGACATCGAGATCCGTGAACGTCCCGGGGCATCGAGCCTCGAAGAGGCGGCGCGGATGTTGGGACTCACCCCCCGCGAAATCGTGAAGACCCTCGTGGTCAAGCGCAGCGACGACACCTACCTGTTCGCCCTCGTGCCGGGCGACCGCCAGATCTCCTGGCCGAAACTGCGGGCCGCCGTCGGCGTCAACAAGCTCCGCCTGCCCGAACCAGAGCGAGCCCTCGAGGCGACCGGTTACGAACGGGGAACCATCGTGCCCCTCGGCAGCACCGTCGATTGGCCCGTGTATGCCGACGAGAACATCTCGGGTCGTATCGCGATGGGGGCGGGGGCCCACGGATACAGTCTCTTCGTCGAGGCCGACGCACTGCTCGAGGCGCTGGGCGCCACGATAACCGACATCACGCAGCCCGTAGGCTGACGGCATCCACCGGTCTCAGAGCAGGCCCGCCATGCGCAGGGCGATGTCGACGAGTTTTACCCGCTGCAGACCGCGCACGCTCGGCAGGGCAAACCACTGGGCCTTGTCGGTCGATCCATCGACCTCGTCGCGCAGGCGACCACCCGTGACGCGGGCGCGATAGACGATCCGTAGCGTGTGCAGCGGCTCCCGCGCATCGACCTGCAGCCGACGCCCGGGCGGGATCACCCGCGAGTGGATGCCGAGCAGATCGCCGACGTGGATGCGATAGCCGGTCTCCTCCCGCACCTCTCTGCGCACGGCGTCGACGGGATCCTCACCGGCCTCGAGACCACCGCCCGGCATCGTCCACGCCCCGCGTCGACCCTCGTTCCAGTGCGCGAGCAGCACACGATCGTCGGGATCGACGACCACCGCGTATGCCGCAACTCGCATGTCCATGAATGCAACCCTAACGAGGCCCGACAGAATCGGTGCGGGCCGCGGGTCACGATTGCGACAACCGCCGGCGGAGAGCTGAGCCACCGGAAGGTCGGTCGGGGATTCATCCGGATGTGGAGCCTAGGAGATTCGAACTCCTGACATCCTGCTTGCAAAGCAGGCGCTCTACCAACTGAGCTAAGGCCCCGCGGGAGGGAAGTGGTGGGGCTACCAGGACTTGAACCTGGGACCTCTTCATTATCAGTGAAGCGCTCTAACCGCCTGAGCTATAGCCCCGCAACCTCCAAGACTTTACCCGACGCGCGCGGTTTTCTCGAATCGACACCGAAGACGCATTGTTCCGGCTCCGCCGCCCACGACCAGCGCCGCGGAAGTATTGAATGAGCGCATGAGCGAGGATGAAACGGCGCAGCACACCGGGAGCGAGCCCCACAGCAGCAATATCGGCCGGAGGCTCAACTGGCTGCGGGCGGGAGTGCTGGGCGCCAACGACGGCATCGTGTCGGTCGCTTCGCTGGTCGTCGGCGTGGCCGGCGTGACGACGGACAGTGCGGCTCTGCTGACCGCCGGTGTCGCGGGACTCGTGGGCGGCGCGATTTCGATGGCGCTGGGGGAGTACGTCTCGGTGAGCAGCCAACGCGACAGCGAGCGCGCACTCATCGCGAAGGAGCGCCGCGAGCTGCGTGAGATGCCGGAGGCCGAGCTGGCCGAACTCGCCGAACTCTATCGCCGGCGGGGACTCTCCGAAAAGACGGCCCGGCAGGTGGCGACAGAGCTGACCGCGCACGATGCACTCGCCGCCCATCTCGAGGTGGAGCTCCGGATCGATCAGGAGGACCTGGTCAGCCCGTGGCAGGCGGCGCTGTCATCTGCCGTCGCCTTCACCATCGGCGCGCTGCTGCCCCTGCTGGCCATTCTGCTGCCGCCCGCCGACTGGCGGGTTCCCACGACGTTCGTCGCCGTGCTGATCGCGCTTTCCCTGACCGGAACGGTCGCCGCTCAGCTGGGTGGCAGCTCCCGGGTGCGTTCTGCGGTGCGCCTTGTCATCGGCGGGGCGCTGGCCCTCACCGCGACGTGGCTGATCGGCACCCTCTTGGGTACGGCCGGTGTCGTGTGAGGATCAGGATCAGTTCGACGTGAAACCGACGAGCAGCCCGCCGGTGATCTTGACCGCGAGGTTGTAGATCCCCGCGACGACCGCCCCGAGCACCGTGATCACGATGAGGTTGAGGATCGCCACGACCGCGGCGAACGCCATGACCTGGGGCAGACCCACGAACTGCGTGATCGAAACACCGTTCTCGGAGAACGACTGGAAGAACTCGTCGAAGCGGGCGATGAGCCCTGTGGTCTGGACCACGACGAACACGAGGAAGTACGACACCACCGTCACGATCGCCACCGCGATCGCGGCGAGGAAGGACAGCTTCACCGCGGACCAGAAGTCGATGTAGACCAGGCGCAGCCGCACCTGTTTGGCACCGGTCTGGCGACTGGACTTCTTGGCCAGCTTGTCGGCAACAGTACTCATGCGTCAGAACTCTCGTCGGGGGAAGTGGACGTGTCGGCCGGCGCGCTTTCGGTGCTCTCGCTCGCGGGCGCGGGCGCGGGCTCCGCTGCGTCGATGCCCCGCTCGCCGTTGCGAGCGATGGCGATGATCCGATCGTCGTCGTCGGGACGGGCGAACACGACACCCATGGTGTTGCGACCCTTGGAGGGCACCTCGGCCACGGAGGAGCGTACCACCTTGCCGCTGGCAAGAACCACCAAGACCTCGTCGTCCTCCGAGACGATCAATCCGCCCGCCAGCTCGCCCCGTTCATCGTTCAGCTTGGCCACCTTGATGCCCAGTCCGCCTCGCGACTGTCCTCGGTATTCGGTGATCGAGGTGCGCTTGGCGTACCCGCCTCCGGTGACGACGAAGACATGTCCGCCCTCTCCGTCGCGCGCCACGCTCGCCGAAAGCAGGCTGTCCGAGTCGCGGAAGGACATGCCCTTGACCCCGGCGGTGGATCGTCCCATGGGCCGGAGTGCATCATCGTCCGCGGTGAATCGCAGCGACATGCCGTGCCGGGAGATCAGCAGGATGTCGTCATCGGGCTCGACGAGAAGCGCAGACACGAGTTCGTCGCCCTCGCGCAGACTGATCGCGATGATGCCGCCCTGACGGTTGGTGTCGTACTCGGTCAGGCGTGTCTTCTTCACCAGGCCACCGCGGGTGGCGAGCGTCAGGTACGTCGCCGCCTTGTAGTCGCGGATGTCGAGGACCTGGGCGATCTCTTCACCCGGCTGCAGGGCGAGCAGGTTCGCCACATGCTGTCCCTTGGCATCGCGCCCGGCCTCGGGAAGCTCATACGCCTTGGCCCGGTAGACACGGCCCTTCGTCGTGAAGAACAGCAGCCAGTGGTGCGTCGTGGTGACGAAGAAGTGCTCGACGACGTCGTCGGCGCGCAGCTGCGCACCCTTGACCCCCTTGCCGCCGCGGTGCTGCGAGCGATAGTTGTCGCTGCGCGTGCGCTTGATGTAACCCTCGCGCGTAACGGTGACCACCATCTCCTCTTCGGGGATGAGATCTTCCATCGACATGTCGCCGTCGAATCCGAGGAGGATCTCGGTGCGTCGGTCGTCGCCGAACTTCGCGACGATCTCGGTGAGCTCCTCGCGCACGATCGTGCGCTGACGCTCGGGGCTGGCCAGGATGTCGCGGAAGTCCGCGATCTGGGTCTCGAGCTTCTCGGCCTCGTCGATGATCTGCTGACGCTCGAGCGCGGCAAGGCGACGCAGCTGCAGTTCGAGGATCGCCTTCGCCTGAAGGTCGTCGATGTCGAGCAGCGACTTGAGGCCCTCGCGAGCGTCATCGGCGGACGCGGATGCACGGATCAAGGCGATGACCTCGTCGAGCGCATCAAGCGCCTTGAGGTATCCGCGCAGGATGTGCATGCGCTCTTCGGCCTTGCGCAGTCGGTACGTGGTCCGACGGACGATGACCTCGATCTGGTGAGCGATCCACAGCGAGACGAATCCGTCGAGCGCGAGGGTACGGGGAACGCCGTCGACGATCGCGAGCATGTTCGCGCCGAAGTTCTCCTGAAGCTGCGTGTGCTTGTACAGGTTGTTCAGCACGACCTTGGGCACGGCATCCCGTTTCAGCACGATGACCAGGCGCTGACCGGTGCGTCCGGAGGTCTCGTCGCGGATGTCGGCGATACCGGTGATCTTGCCGTCGCGGGCGAGATCGCGGATCTTGATGGCGACGTTGTCGGGATTGACCTGGTACGGCAGCTCGGTGATGACCAAGCACGTGCGGCCCTGGATCTCTTCGACGTTGACCACCGCGCGCATCGTGATCGAACCGCGCCCGGTGCGGTACGCCTCCTGGATGCCTCGCGTGCCGAGGATCTGGGCGGCCGTCGGAAAATCGGGTCCCTTGATGCGCTGCATCAGACCCTCGAGCAGCTCCTCGTGGGTCGCATCCGTGCGATCGAGGGCCCACAGCACACCGTCGGCGACCTCGCGCAGATTGTGCGGCGGGATGTTGGTGGCCATACCGACCGCGATACCGACCGAGCCGTTCACCAGCAGGTTCGGGAACCGCGCCGGAAGCACCGTCGGCTCCTGCGTGCGCCCGTCGTAGTTGTCCTCGAAGTCGACGGTCTCTTCTTCGATGTCGCGCACCATCTCGAGTGCGAGCGGCGCCATCTTGGTCTCGGTGTAGCGGGGCGCCGCCGCGCCCTGGTTGCCGGGCGATCCGAAGTTGCCCTGGCCGAGGGCCAGCGGATACCGCAGCGACCAGGGCTGGACGAGACGGACGAGCGCGTCGTAGATCGGCGCATCACCGTGGGGGTGATACTGACCCATGACCTCGCCCACCACACGGGCGCACTTGCTGAAGGCCCGGTCAGGACGGAATCCTCCGTCGTACATGCCGTACACGACACGACGGTGGACAGGCTTGAGTCCATCGCGCACATCGGGGAGCGCGCGTCCCACGATGACGCTCATCGCGTAGTCGAGATAGCTGCGCTGCATCTCCGACTGCAGGTCGACCTGGTCGATCCTGCCGTGGTCGTGCTCGGGGGTCAGGTCGGGTCGGGTCTCGTCAGTCATTGGTGTTCTCTCGTCTGGGCTGAGTTCGTTTCGTCTCGTCGCTGCGCTTCTCGCTCAACGACCGGAGGCTCTCGGTCGTTGCGCGAGCGAAGCGAGACGAAACGCATTGCAACGGTCAGATATCAAGGAAGCGGACGTCTTTGGCGTTGCGCTGGATGAAGTGTCGGCGGGATTCGACGTCCTCGCCCATGAGGGTCGAGAAGATCTCGTCGGCTGCCGCCGCGTCGTCGATCGTGACCTGGAGCAGCGTGCGCTCCTCGGGGTTCATCGTGGTGTCCCAGAGCTCTTTGTCGTTCATCTCGCCGAGACCCTTGTAGCGCTGGATGCCGTTGTCCTTCGGGATGCGCTTGCCGGCGGCCTGACCGGCCACGAGCAGTGCGTCGCGTTCACGGTCGCTGTAGACGTACTCGTGATCGGCGTTCGACCACTTCAGGCGGAAGAGGGGAGGCTGGGCCAGATAGACGAATCCTGCCTCGATGAGACCGCGCATGTAGCGGAAGAGCAGTGTCAGCAGCAGCGTCGTGATGTGCTGGCCGTCGACGTCGGCGTCGGCCATGAGCACGATCTTGTGATATCTCGCCTTGGAGATGTCGAAGTCCTCGCCGATACCGGTGCCGAAAGCCTGGATCATCGCCTGGATCTCGTTGTTGCCGAGCGCGCGGTCCAGCCGCGCCCGCTCGACGTTGAGGATCTTGCCGCGCAGCGCGAGGATCGCCTGCGTGTGCGGGTCGCGGCCCTGCACCGCCGAACCGCCGGCCGAGTCACCCTCGACGAGGAAGATCTCGCTGATCGAGGGATCCTTACTGGTGCAGTCCTTGAGCTTGTCGGGCATCGACGCGGATTCGAAGACGCTCTTGCGTCGCGCGGTCTCGCGGGCCTTGCGAGCCGCAAGACGAGCCGTCGCGGCATCGATCGCCTTGCGGATGATGTTCTTGGCCTGCGCCGGGTTGCGGTCGAACCAGTCACCGAGCTGATCGCCGACGACCTTCTGCACGAAGGCCTTGGCCTCGGTGTTGCCCAGCTTGGTCTTCGTCTGCCCTTCGAACTGGGGTTCGGAGAGCTTGACCGAGATGACGGCCGTCAACCCCTCCCGCACATCGTCGCCCGAGAGGTTCTCGTCCTTGTCTTTGAGAAGGTTGTTCGCACGCGCGTACTTGTTCACGAGCGTGGTCAGCGCCGCGCGGAATCCCTCCTCGTGCGTGCCGCCCTCGTGGGTGTTGATCGTGTTCGCGTAGGTGAAGACGTTCTC
>NZ_QFPF01000144.1 GCF_003248605.1 Microbacterium sp. | reverse complement strand
GCCACCTACCTCGACGTGCGCCACCGCGGCCGTGTCGTCTCCCAAGCCCTCGTCGTGGCCACCGGCGTCAGCGGCGACGGCCGCCGGGAGATCCTCGGGATGGCGCTGGGTGACGCGGAGACTACGGACTTCTGGACCGAGTTCCTCCGCGGTCTGCGCGACCGCGGGCTGAAGGTCGCCACCGACGCCGATCCGCTCGGCGTCGCGCTGGTCACCTCCGACGCGCACGCCGGCCTGAAAGCGGCGGTCAAGGCGATCCTGCCCGGATCCGGATGGCAAAGATGCCGGGTTCATTTCGCACGCAACGTCACCCAGAAGGTCGGATCCGCGCGTTCCAAGCCCGTCAATGCGCTGATCTCGACGATCTTCGCGCAGACCACCTCGGAGGCCGTGCTCGCCCAGTACCAGGCCGTCACCGACAGCCTGCGCGCCTCGTTCCCCGAAATCGCGGCCATGCTCGAGGCCGCCGAACCCGACCTCACTGGGTTCGCACCACTGCCGCGCGAGCATTGGCAGAAGGTCTGGTCGAACAACCCGATCGAACGGCTCAACCGCGAGATCAAACGCCGCGCCGACGTCGTGCAGATCTTCCCCGACCGCGACTCCGTGACTCGGCTGATCGGCGCCGTCCTGCAAGAGCAGCACGAGGAATGGAGCTACGGCGAACGCCGCTACTTCTCCGACATCTCGATGCGCAAACTCGTCCATATCCTCAACGAGCACACCGAACCCGCCCGCCCCGAGCTCTACCTCACCGCCTGACCATCACCCCTCAGGAAACGACCGGAGTGACACCACACCACGGGACTTGACCGGGCTCCCGGGCGTTCGAGCATCGGGTTCTCCTCCTGCGGTTCATACTTCGATACGACGTGCACCGCTGTCGTGTCTGCTGCAACGGGAGGGCCTTCAGGCTTTCGATCAGTCATGCATGCTCCACCGGCTGTCGAGGACCTTCGTCCGCCGGCGAGCCACCTTCGATGATCTGGGTATCAAGCGCATGCAGGAAGGGATACAACCAGTCATCGAGCTCTGCCAGAGCGACCAAGTTGACGCGATGAACTCGCGCCGTCGACCGCCTCGCTGCGCAGACCAGTTCACATTCGGTCAGAACATTCAGGTGTCGAGATGCCGAAAACCGGTCGATGTCCAAAGCTCGGGCAACTGCGCCGACGCTCAGATCGTCTTGCCCCGCCCCGTGTGCCTCGAGCAGCAGCACGAGCATTTCGCGCCTTACCGAGTTGCCCAGCGCGGTCAGTACGGCGTCTAGCACGGTGAACTCATCACGTGATCCTTCATGCCCCATGGATACTTGGCGCCCTCAAGACCGCCTCGCGCGGCGTACTCCCACTCCGCCTCCGTGGGGAGGCGACGGCTGGCCCAGGCGCAGTAGGCCATCGCGTCCTTCCAACTCACGTGAACGACCGGGTGGTCGCCAAGGCCATTGATCGAGGAGTCTCGGCCCCCCGGATGCCGCCAGTCGGCTCCGCGGACCCCGAACCACCACGGGGTGCCCGGAGGTTGGCCCACTATGTCCTCGCGGGGTGTAGCGAGCGCAAGGTGGAACACAGCGGAGAACCCGAACGTTTCCGCCTCGGTTGCGTAGTCGGTGGCGTCGACGAAGCACGCGAAGTCCGCATTGGTGACCGTCGTCGCATCGATGTCGAAGGCGTTGAGCTGCACCTCATGGAGCGGCGGCCATTCCCCATCGGCGGCGTTTCGGTCGCCCGACGAGTCGCCCACCGTGAACCATCCGGCCGGTACGTGAACCTGCTCGATCGCGTGGCCCGACAACGCGCGGTCAAGCTTGACCGCGCCCGGCGGAGTGCCGCCGATCGTAAGAAGTGCCGATCGCCCCGGTGCACTGCACGCGCATCCGGGCCCGCATTCGTCGTCGTCGCTCATTGATCTGCCGCCGTCATCTCCACAATGCGACTCGAGCGTCGTCATCCCGTGCAACCGGTGAAGAACGGCGTCTCTCGGTTCGGTCCACCCCTCCAGTGCGCCTCGGGTGCCGGGATATCAAGTGCTTCACGGATCCTCCTTTACCAGCTCGAGTTTCGTGCGCCCGTCCACCGTCGTGACGTCCACGGCCTGCAGGAACCTGTCGGCGATGAGCGCGTGACCTTCTTCGTCCGGATGGAGGCTGTCGTAGAGGAGGTGTGCGTCCGCCTCTCCGAGTAGGCGTCTACCATCCATGTACTGGAGATTCTGGTCGGCGAGCCGGTCGGCGACGACTTCGCGAGCGATCTCGCGTGCCTGGATGAGCGTGAGCTTTCCTGCCGCCGGTGCGTTCTCGCCGTGCGCATGGAGGGTACCGTCCGATTCCTGGACGGTAGGTCCGTGTGTGTCCTCGTGCATGGGGCATGAGATCGGCCCGATGACCAGAAGCGGGGTCTCGGGGTGGCCTTCGCGGACGGTGTCGAGAAAGGAGTGTAGAGCCGAGCGGAACGTGCGCTCGCGCATGGTGTCCCCGTTGACGACGTTGATACCGATCTTCACGGTGATGATGTCGGCTGGCTGGTCGCGGATCGCTCGCGCGGTGAACCCGTCCGCATGCGCGTGCCCGCCGAGCCCGAGGTTGGTTAGATCCCACGCTCGTTCACGGGCGACAACGGCCGGCCAGGTCGCGAGCGGGGAGCGCTGATCTGCTCCGTGGCTGATGGAGCTGCCGTGGTGTACCCAGCGAAGGCGCTTTCGGTCGGCTGGCTTCACAGGTTTGTCGCTACGCAACACGTGCAAGTGGACCGCCGCAGCTGTCGGCAACCAGACCTCGACCGTCCGAGTCTGCGGCCTCCGTTCAAACTCCCAGCGCAGCATCTCCCTGGCCCCAGCCGAGTGGCTGACAGCGCCGTCGAACGCGATGCTCGCGACCGCCTCTCGCTTCGACAACAGTTCGATGCTGACGTCATCTGAGACGAGGGCGAAGACCGCGGGGCGACCGTTCGGCATCAGACGTTCCGGCACGAATCGTGCGACGGAGACGTCGAGTTCGATCCAACTGGCAGTCGTGTTGAACTCGAGTCTCACAGCAGAGGTTGAGCGGGCGACCCGATCCAGCGTCGCGTCGCGCATCTGCCGCAACCGCTCAGCTGGCACGCGCAGCGGCGCGACGCTATCGGGACCGACTTCGAGGTCGATCGCGCCTTGGAGGAACCCGACCAGGTCCGAAGTCTCGTAGGTCCACCTCGAGCCCGCAGAGCCGCCCACGACCGTGGCTATTCCGAGACGACGAGCTGTCGTTGGGATCCGAGTTGGTCGATGCCCAGTTCGATGATGTCGCCGGGGGTCAGGTAGGGGAAGCGACCCGAGAGCGCCACGCCCTGCGGTGTTCCTGTGTTGATCAGGTCGCCGGGCTCGAGCGCCATGTACTGGGAGAGGTGCCAGATCAACGTGGGCACATCGAAGATCAGGTCGCTGGTGTTGGAGTCCTGGCGTGCCTCGCCGTTGACTCGGGACCACAGATGGAGCGCGTCGGGCGAGGTGATGTCCTCGAGGGGTACGAGCGCGGGGCCGAGCGGGTTGAAGGAGGGGCCGCTCTTGCCCTTGGACCACTGGCCACCCGACTCCGCCACCTGCCAGCGCCGCTCGCTGACGTCGTGACTGACCACGAAGCCTGCGATGTGGTCAGCGGATTCGGAGGGCGCTCCGAGACGATGTGCGGCTTTGGAGATGACTACCCCGAGTTCGACTTCCCAGTCGAGCTGGGTTGCGCCCGGCGGGAAGGGCAGCTCGTCGTCGGGGCCGACGACCGTGTTGGGGTGTTTGAAGAAGACGATGGGGATCTCGGGTGGGGCGTCGCCGGATTCTGCGGCGTGGGCGGCGTAGTTCTGCCCGATGCAGATCACGGCGGTGGGACGGGCGATCGGTGCGCCTACGCGGAGCCCCTCGGCGTCGAGAAGGGGAAGCTTGTCGATGTCGGCACGCGTGCGCGCGATGCCGTCCGAGGACAGGAAAGGGCCGTCGACGTCCTCGGTGAGCGGGCGAAGGTCGCGGGTGGCTCCTTGGTTGTCGCGGACGGCGGGGATCTCGTGGCCCAGCGGGCCAAGTCGGAGCAGTTGCATGGGTCCTTCCAAGTGGAGTCGGTCAGTGAGTGATCGTGGGGACGGGTTCTGCCCGCCCGGTATGTGCGGAGCGGAGGAGGGCTTCGATCGCGGCCACGGCCGCAGCGGCAGGTCGGACCGGTGCGGGGTTGCCGCCGGCGCCTTCGAGTAGTGAGAGGAATGCCGTCACTGGTGCGGCGGCAGCGTAGGGCGGTTCGATGTGGGTTGGCCTGTGGGCGCGGATGCGGCCGTCGAGTCCGTCCATGCGGGCCGTTGACCAGAGGAGGTCGTGTTCGACGATGCCTTCCGCACCGATGTACCGCACCTGATGGCGCATCGGCAGTCCGGCCGGCAATGTACCGGTGGAAGCGGCAGTACCTGTGGCGCCACCTTCGAGGCGGAAGGCGACGACATCGTCGATGTCGACTGCTGCGCCGCGGTTCGCGGTGAAAGCGGCGACTTCTGTGAAGGCGCGGTCCGTCGCGGATGTGATCGCCCCGAACGCATGGCTGAGCTGGGTGGTGGCTTGACCACTGCCGTTCGCGGCCGAGTAGGCGCTGGAGGCATCGGCCGGATCTGTCTGTGAGTAGCGGGCACCCGCGCGTGAGGAGAATTCGACGATCACCTGGTGGAGCGCCCCGATCTCGTGCTGGACCCACTCGCATGCGAGCCTTGCGGCCTCTGTGAATTGGGCGGTGTAGCCGACCATCAGCGGGACGCCTGTGCGGTCGACGAGGTCAGCCAGGATCTGTGCATCTCCGCTGCTGAGCGTGAGCGGCTTCTCCACCAGGACGGGGATGCCGGCGCGCAGCGCGGCCACGGCGAGGGGTGCATGCGCGGAGTGCGGTGTCGCGATGAGGAGCCCGTCGAGGTGTTGGGTCGAGATCGCGTCGTGGAAGTCGTCGGCCGTCGGGAGGTGGAACGTGTCGGTCACGAGGGTTCGCCGAACCGGGTCTGCGTCCACCACCACGGCGACTGCTGCTCGCGGGTCGCGGTTGAGTGCGGGGATGTGGTGTC
>NZ_QFPF01000143.1 GCF_003248605.1 Microbacterium sp. | reverse complement strand
CACCGAGATGATCCTCACCCACCGGATCGACACGGAGACCGGTGAGGGGCTCGGCGACGGACACGGTGGACTGGCGTCGATCCGCGCGACGGTCAACGTCACCGTCCCGGCCCTCGCACTCGCGGGGGTGACCGACGACCCCGCAGAACTCGTCGGGCGGGCACCCATCGACCTCGACACCGCAAGGATCCTCGCGAAATCCGTCCCCGGATGGGAACGGGTACTCGCCGATCCGATCACCGGCGGGGTCCTCGCCGTCGACAGGTACACAAGATCCGCGGATCTGACCAGGCACTTGAGGGTGCGGGATCCGCACTGCAGATTCCCCGGATGCCGTATGCCCCCGCACCGCTGTGACGTCGACCACGGGCAGGACTTCGCCCTCGGCGGGGCCACCGATCATCGAAATCTCTGCGCGCTGTGTCGACGACATCATGTGCTGAAGGGCGAGACGCCCTGGCGCGTGAAGCATCATCCGGGCGGGGTGATCGAGTGGATATCCCCCGGCGGACTCCACTACGTCGACACGCCACCCCCGGTCACCGTCGGATTCGTTCCCGACGTTGAGGATGCGCCCTTCTGATCGCGGCCTCGAGGACGCACCCTTCTGAATCGCGGCCTCACGGACGCGCCGTTCTGATCGCGACGTCGAGGATGCGCCCTTCTGATCGCGACCTCGAGGACGCGCCGCACTAATCGCCTCGGGCCGGGTCCGAACTCGGCGCGAGTTCGCCCACGGTGTGCAGCGCGAGACGCTCCGACTCAATGTCGCGGCTTCAAGCGAGGTCGGGGCGATTCGGGCCGAAGCCCTCCGTGCGCTTCTTCTCCTTCTCGACGGGATCGGCAGACATGTCGGGGGTGAAGGACGTGTCGTCCGCGTCGGAATGCTGGGATTCGGGATCGGGAATCGGCTTCTTTTCATTCATGAGCCCCATCGGATCAAAGTCCAGACCGATCGTCACCCGCCTTGACATTGCTGCCAGCATCCATCACGACCCCCGGTGCACGGCGGACGCGGTTGCGCCTGCACAGCCGACTTTGTTGACTTGATCGGTATGGACAGAGAAAAGCCTCCGATCGAGCCCGGACCCGAACCCGACACCTCAGGCGCCGGGGTGCCCGATGACACCGACGAACGACACGGCACCGGACAGCACGAAACGCCCATGCTGGATGACGACGGCGACGTCGTCCATGAAACACCGCAGTAGCCGGTCACGAGCGTGTCTGGCAGATGTTGCGGTGTCACAGAACTTCGCCCAGCGCCGCCCGCTGCAGTTCGCGATACGCCTCGGCTACAGCTTCGGCGAGCTCTCTCACCCCCGGAGTCACGGTCGGATCCGTGCAGAACCCGATGCCCATCTGATCGGAATGCGAGATCGCAGCAATGCGCAGGGCATGATGCGGTGCGGGCTCCGACGAGGAGAACAAGCCCTCTACGCGGCGCCCGTGCACGGCGACCGGCACGCGCGGACCAGGCACGTTCGAGATCGCGACGCTGAACTCGCGGGACGTGTCGGTGATCCTGTGGGCGACAGCATCCACCAGCGGCACCGCTCCGAGAGCGTGGAAAAGCTCGTACAGCAGTTCCGGATCATGCGCTTGCTTCTCCATGCGGGTCCGTGCGCTGATGCGGTCGAGACGCTCCAGCGGATCGGTCGCTGCGAGCTCGAGATCCACGTTGAGGAACGAGTCCCGGTTGCCCGCTGTCGCAGGGTCTTCGTCGCGGCGGTGCAGGCTCACCGGAACCTGCGCGCGCAGGTCGAGCCCGTCCGCGGCATCGCCGAGCCAGGTCTGCAGCCCCCCGGCGACGGCCGCGAGGAGCACATCGTTGACGGTCGCATGCTCGGATCGAGACGCGCCGATCTCCCGGAGGGCGTCGAGCGGCATCGTCGCGAACGCCAGCTCGCGCGCACCCGTGACCGGCCGATCGAACGGCGAGCGCGAACCGGGATGACCCAGCTCTCGGGCGATCGCGGCGGCGAATCGCGCCCAGTCCCCTGCCCCGAGCGTCGGCGACGGCGCGGGCCGGGAGTCGGACGCCACGGAACGGGAGATACCGGCGCGTGCGGGGGTGTCATGCGGGTCGAGCAGGATCGCCTCGAGGAACCGCATCCCCGCGATCCCGTCGACCATGGCATGGTGCATCCTCGCCGCGATCGCCTCCCTACCATCGGCGAGCGGCCCGATGACATCCAGCGTCCAGAGCGGACGGGATCGGTCGAGATGCTCCGACATGAGTTCGCTCACGACGCGACACAGATCCTCGGACGTGGTGCACTCGGTGCCAGCGCGTCGCCGCACGTGTGCGGCGACGTCTACCCCGTCCACCGCCTCCCAGCGCGGCCGCTCGCCCGCGGCTCCCGCCACCACCCGCTCGAGCCCGCGAGGTGCATCCACGAGTCGAGCTTGCACCGACGCGCGCAGCGCCTCCAAATCGATCGGGGTCCCGGGACTCAGAACCATGAGCTTCAGCGTGTGGCCCGTGAGGACAGATGACTCCAGAGCGAGGATGCGGGCGTCGTCGGCAGACAGGAAGTCTCCGTCATCCGTCATGGCGTCAGCGTATCGGCGCTGGCTGTTGTGCCCGAGGATGCCCACTATGTCGCGGCTTCAGGCGAGGTCGGAGCGATTCGCCATGCTGAATGACGTCGGCGACGTCGTTCGCGAAACACCGCAGGAGTCGGCCCGCGCGGTGACGGTGCCTACTGCTCCAGGTCTCCAGCGGGATCCGGCCGCGGATCGACACCGAAGGCTCGCCGATAGTGGCGCACGAGACCCTGCTGCGTGAAGCCCCACCGGGCCGCGACATCCCCCAACGTCATCTCCCCTGGCGCCGCCTTCGACATCTGCCGGCGCGCAGCCTCCAGCCGCATGCGCCGGATGCAGGCGCGCGGGCTCTCCGCGGGTGAGGCGTGCTGCGAGAAGATCTGCCCGAGTCGCATGGACGAGACGCCCGCTGCGACGGCGACATCCTCGACCGTGATCGGAAGCCCGGCATTCTCCTCGATGAACGCCACCGCCACCCGATACGAGACCGCGGCGCCGCGCGAGGTCACGGAACGACGGGGCGTGGAGATCGGGCGAGGACCATCGAACCCCAGGTGCAGATCGGGATTGTCGAACGCCCGCCTGGCCAGGCGCTCGAGTTCGCGGGTGTCGAAGCGAACGGCGCTCACCTGAACCCGATCGACGTGCACCTGCAGCGGAACATGGGGATGGAACAGGATCGGGTCGCGTCCCAGGTAGCCCCGTTCGTCATCGACCTGCCAGTGATATCGATCCGGTCCCGTAACCACCGTGAACCCGTCGACGATGCCGCTGACAGACAGCTCACCGCCGAGCAGGACCGAACCGATGGAGAATCGCCGGTCGCCGACCGTCGAGACGCCGTAGTCCACGGGGCCCCGGATACTGAGCCGCCCGTAGCTCTGACGCAGATGCTCCACCGCGGCGTCGGTATCGCTCGTGCGGAAATCGACCTCGATCTGGCCGTCCATTGATTCACCCCCTAAGGAAGCAGGATGTGTCCATTCTGGTGGGCGCGGGCGCGGCGCAGATCAGCCGGCCGGTGTTGGTGACGGCTGCGGAGCCGGCGAGTACGTCACCGTCACCCGCATCGGCTCGGCGAGCACAATGACATCGGCGATCTCGGGACGAATGTTCAGGCGCCAGGCGCGGCATCCATCGGCGTTCGGGAGAGTCTGCACGACATAGGCATCGTCGACGACATCCGAGACGAGAACGAGATACCGCCCCTCCTCGTCGGCACAACCGCTCAGATCAGCCGAACCGGCGATCGCCGCCCACGCCTGCTCATCGGTCGGCGTGACGAACGCCACCTGCCCGATCTCGGCGGGCGGATCGCTCTCCGCCCGCGCGACGGTGGTGAACATGAACGCCACCGCGCCCAGCGTCGCCACCGCGACCGCCGCCCACAACGCGGGATTGTGCAGTCGCGCCTGCGTCTGCGAGAGCACATCCAGCTGCCGGATCGACGCGGCCCACTGCCGCAGATTGTCACGCTGCGCGATGCCATCCGCGAGCGCCTCGGCGGCGGGACCGCGGGATGCCGCATCGGCGACGCGCTCCTGCTCCTCGAGGAGCGGAATCAGCGCCTCCCAGTTCTTCAGCTGCGTGCGAAGCTCGGCGAGCGAGGAGATCCCCTCGGGCAGATACTCGCCCGGCGTCTTGGCGATCGCCGCCTGCGTGCGCGAACTGAGCGTCGACAACGTCACATAGATCGGCAGCGTCGCTCGAGTGACCATCAGGATCACGACGATGATCCCGCCCAGGCCGACGACCGCCGCGATGGCCGCCAGGATCGACTGCGCGTTGTCGCTCGGGTCTCCCCAGGTGAAGGGCAGACCCTTCAGCGCCGGGATGCCGCCGAAGATCGCTGCCGCGACCACACCGAGCGCCGTCGCAACCCACGTCGCGGCGTCGCGACTGGCCTTGATCGCCGCCGTCCACCTGTCGACGGACGGTGTGCCTGCCGTGGGGCTCGGGGCCGAGGTCGGAGCCGCCGCTGACGCGGGCGGCGCGGGCGTCGTCACTCGAGCCGACTGTCTGCGTCGAGCGGAGGCAGTCGCTTGTACGGGACGTTCGAGTCATCCCGCGTCGGATACCCGATGATCGGGCGCCAGACCGCGCCGGTCCACTCGTGCAGCACACCCGAGATCGTGCGCTTCTCGCCGACGCGGGTACCGGGTGAGAGGTCACTCATGCTCTGTCCTTGCGACGCTGCGGAGAACTGCCGGGCCTGCCACTGACGTGTGGGCGGGGCCGCCTGGAGCAAGGATCGCAACGTCTGGCCTGCGGGGCAAGGGGCGGGGGGGCCGGACCTTTCTTGGCGACAGGCCGCGATGCAGTGATCCGGTGACGTTATGCTCACGGGCATGCGAGACGGCGGGAGGCGGAGCACAGGGGAGGGATTTCCCCTCATCCCGCGCGGCGATAACCAACAAAGCATCACGGACGCCGTCGTCAGCGAACACCGTGACGACACGCTGGACCGCCCCGAGTCCTCCCCTCAAGGCACCGCCGGGCGGACGCTGGAGGGCGAAATCGACGAACCACTTCACGTGCGCGTGGT
>NZ_QFPF01000142.1 GCF_003248605.1 Microbacterium sp. | reverse complement strand
CAAGCGCATGCCCGAATCCGACTGCCCGGCCATGACCTGCATGGGGCGGCCCTGCGGCGAGGGCGCCACAGGAAGCGGCCCCATCACTTTGAAGTGCTCACCCACGTGGTCGATGCGGTGGATCTTCGTGGCATCGGCCACGATTCCGCTCGTCTGATCCCAGACCATCGCATCGGACTCGACCGAACCGAACAGCTTGGTCAGCACATCCTGAAACTCCGTCGCTCTCTCGTACCGCCACTCATGGTCCGGAATGCTGTCGTAGCCATAGTTCTGGCCTTCTTGCGGAAAGCCGCTCACGACGGCATTGAACGCAACCCGACCTCGGGTGACGTGGTCGAGGCTCGCCATCATTCGTGCGGCGTGGAAGGGATGGTTGTACGTCATAGACATCGTCGTGACGAAGCCGAGGTCCTCGGTGGCGGTGGACATGGCCGCCACCATCGGGATCGGATCGTGCCGCGGCCACGCAACACCTAGTTCCACGGTGTCAACCATCGAGCCGTTGACCATCGGCGTCCCCGCAACATCGGCGAAAAAGCCGCCGTCGAACTTGCCGCGCTCGAGGATGCGCGCGATGTCGAGATACAGCGCGGGGTCGCCGTACTTTGCATAGCCCTGCCAGGAGCCCGGATAGCGCCACTTCGCGTTGGAGTGGATGAGCGAGAGGTCGCAGATCAGGCGGATGTGGTTCTGAGGGGAGGACATCTATCGTGGTTCCGTTCTTCGGGGGTGTCAGTGTTCTCCGCGGCGATTCCACCGCAGGACCACCCGAGCCGTGCCTTTGACGACAAGGTCGAAGACCACGCCGAACAACGACAGGAGGGTGATGATTCCGAACAGGCCGGCCATGTTGTAGGTCGAGGTGTACATCTGCACGAGAGTGCCGAGAGGCGGCGAAGAGGTAAGGCAGCGAGCGATACAGACGCAGATGCCGAAAGCGCTGCCACCGCGTTGCATGCGAGACCCGCATCAGCTCCTCCTCCTCGTTCGAGGTGCTGCGCAGGCCCTGATACATGTTCACCATCACCGGGAAGAAGGTGAAGGTGGCGATGAGCACCACCTTCGACCAGATGCCGAAGCCGAACCAGACGATGAACAGCGGCGTTAGAGCGACCTTGGGGATGGCTTGAAACGCGACGATGTACGGATTGATCAGCTTGTAGAGCAGCCGCGACTCGGATAGCACGATCGCGATGAGGATGCCGACGGCTGCGCCGATCCCGAAGCCGAAGATCGCCTCCTGAAACGTGACCCACGTTGCCGCCCAGATCACCGGCGAGGTGAGCTGCATGGCGAGCGACTCGATGACGGGTATCGGCCCAGGTACGACAAGCGGGTCAACGTCGAAGGCGACGATGAATCCTTGCCAGATCAAAAGGCCGACGATGATGTACGCCAGGATCGCTGCGATGCGCCGCAGCACCGACACCGAGGTGCGCGCGGCCGTCTTGGACGAGCTTGCGAAGGTGCGTCCCGGGGTGACCCCGGATGTCAGAACCTCTGCCATGACGATCTTCCTTCTCGGTTCAGTGGTTGATGTGAACGCGCAGCTCACTCGTCAGCCGGGTGAATTCCGGCAGGGAGCGGGTTGCGGTTCCGCGCGGGCGAGGAAGCTCGTTCGCGACGTCGGCGACGATCCTGCCTGGCCGTGGCGACATGACGACGATGCGATCGGACAGGTAGACCGCTTCGGCGATGTCGTGGGTGATGAACAGAACGGTCGCGCCGGACTGCCGCCAGATCGCGAGCAGTTCGTCGTGCATGTGTTCGCGTGTGATGGCGTCGAGAGCTCCGAATGGTTCATCCATGAGGATGACTGCCGGGTCAGTGATCAGGGAGCGCGCAATGGCGACGCGCTGTCTCATTCCGCCCGACAGTTCGCTGGGGTATTTTCCACCGAGAGCCGTGAGGTTGACGATGGTCAGAAGCTCCTCGACCCTCCGCTCGACGTCTCGCTTGTCGACTCGCCGCCGTCCCATCCGAGCGGGCAGGGCGATGTTCTCGGTGACGGTGTACCACTCGAGCAGCGAAGGAGTCTGGAAAGCGATCCCGACCTTCCGGCTGGGACCAGCGACCGCTTCGCCGCCGATCTCGACCGACCCGGAAGTGGGGGCGGTGAGACCGGCGATCATGCGAAGCAACGTGGACTTGCCGCAGCCGGAGGGCCCGAGAACCGATATGAACTGCCCACTCGGGATCGTCAGTGAAGTGGTGTCGACGGCACGAATCGTATGGCGGTCGCGGGTCTGGAACTCCATCGAGACATCGCGGAGAGCGATCGATCCCTCGAAGGTTTCCGTGCGCGGGTCCAGCGTCAGGCTCACGGCTGCTCCGTGATGGAGTCGTGGTCGAAGTCGTTGGCCGCCGCGATGTGATCGGCGGTGAAGAACGACTCGGGCAAGACCTCGTCGGTCGGCACGATCATGCCTGTCTCCACGAAGTAGTCGATCTGGTTCTGCCACCGCTCCGCGGTCTGCTCGCCCCACATGGCGTCCTCTTCACGCTCGGTGACGCGCATTGTGTCGAGGGTGGTTTGCAGGATGGCGAGGTCCGCACCCATCGCCGCGGCCTCGTCCTCACCGGGCAGCGGCGCACGCTCGGGATACGCTTCCCAGAACATGCGGACAGCGCTCTCTGGGTAGCGCTTCAGATAGACCGCCGATTTGGCAAGGGCGCGAGAGAATCCTTCGACCAGTTCGGGGTCGTCGGCGACGATCTCGTCGCTGGTCATGATGCCGATGCCGTCCATCGTGGCTGACCACTCGGTGCCCTCGAGCACGCGCAGATCGTACCCGGCTAGCTCCCAAGCAGTGTAAAGACCTGGCCAGTAGAGCACTGCATCCACCTCGCCCGACTCGAGCGCCTGCATGGGTGTGGTGCCGTAGCCGGTCTCGATGAAGGTGATGTCATCGAGGCCGAGCCCGAAGGGCTCGAGCGAACGAGAGGCGTACGCGTCGGCATACGGGCCGAGACCCCAGGTTCCGATGACAGCACCCTCGAGGTCGCCGACCGACGTGGCCGACGAATCTTCCATGACAGCCATGCTGATGTTGAGGTCCGGAATGAGGTTGTAGATGATCTTCGTGCCGATCGGTTCGCCGTTGCCGGTGAAGAGCGGCTCTGACGGGGACGACATGATGAAGTCGACCTGTCCGGTGGTGAGACTCTGCATCAGGCCATCAGCGGCAGCATCGATCGTCATGTCGATGCACTCTTCATCGAAGTAGCCGAGTTCTTCGGCGAGGATCCCGTAGGGGATATAGGAGACGTCGAGATCGGCCGTGCCGATCACGAGGTGCGCCGGCGTCGTCTCGGCGCAGGTCGCCGCGGACTCGACCGTTGATCCCGCTTCAGTGGTCGCGCACCCCGCCAGGGCTACTGCTGCAGCAACCGCGATCACGGCCGCCTTCGTCCCGCGCGCCGCATTGAGAGCCATCATGTGGGCTCGTCCCTTCTCCAGATCGTCGCCCGAGGTGGGCGATCACGTCGATGACTGGAGAACGTACGCACCTCACCGCGCTGCGAAGTTGCGCCGGATGTCCGCGGACGTTACGCCGTTGCCAGCGGCGGATGCCGGGGCGCTGCGCCCCGGAAATACATGAGTACGAATCGAGTTACGCCGTGTGCAGTCGTGCGGACTCATCAGTTCCGCCGGGTGGGCTGGCCACGCACCGCCGCGCCTACGGCCGCTGGACCGGCACCACGGTGACCACATCGTCGAGCCCGACGAAGTCCCCGACATTCGTCGTGTACAGCGCAAGTCCCCGCGAGGCAGCGATGGCCGCGATCATCTGGTCGGCGAGGCGAGCGCGAGGCGAACGGCCGGCCGGCCGATCCCACGGCGGATGCGATGCGCCCATAGGCGCGAGCGGCCGCCGAATCGAACGGCAACGGATCGAATGCGCTCTCGACTCGCTGCAGCAGGTCCAGCCGCTGAGCCCGGTCGCGATCGGTGCGTGCAGCGTGCACACCGGCAGCCAGTTCCGCGAGGGTGACCGCAGTGATCGCCGCCTCTCGCGGCAGATCCGAGAGGTCGAGCAGCGGCCAGTGGATCACGACGTTGGTATCGAGCACCCCACGCAGTGGGCGACCAGGTTCAGCGCGGAAAGGGGTCGTCCGCGAGCGGATCGGCCAGCTCATCGATGTCGGCGCGCAGACGATCGGCATCGATCACGGTGAGCCCTCGGCCCAGACCGAGCAGCTTATCGGCCGGAACGAACTGGCGCTTCGGGCGCAGCGGCACGAGTTCTGCGATCCCGCGCCCGTCACGCGTGACCGTGAATGTCTCGCCGCGCTCGACGGCGTCCATGATCTCACGCGAGCGTGTGCGCAGATCGCGCTGGCTGATGGCGCGCGCTTCGCTCACGCCGCCAGGCTAGCGCTCGATAGCACCAGGTGGCACTCGCGGATGTGTCGTGCACTCGCGTGATTCCCGTGGGCGCAACCCCAGACGCGCAGACCGCCAGGCGCGCGCAACACGGCGGCGGCCGCGAGTCGGCACGAATGGTCGAAACCGCCGCGTGCGCCCGACATTTCGTGCCAGGTCGCGATCGACGAACCCCGACGCGGCGCAACCCCCGACCCCACCCCGCGCGCAAGCCCGACCCGCGCCAACCTCTAGGGTGAATCGCATGGCAGCGACCCCCGGCGATGAGACCGAGGCGCGGATGACGCTCGAGCTCGGGCGGCGCATCTCCGCACTGCGCAAAGAGCGCGGGCTGACCATGGTCGCCCTCGCGGCGCGCACCGAGCTGTCGCAGCCGTTTCTGAGCCAGATCGAGCGGGGCAGGGCCCGGCCGAGCATGCCGTCGCTGCACCGGCTGGCGTCCGCGCTCGGCACGACGACGCCCGCACTGCTGTCGGGCGGCGAGCGCGGAGTGGGCTCGGCCGCCGAGATCGACGACGACGCCGTCAGCCTCGTGCGCGTCGACCAGGGCTCGATGGTCACGCAGTCGAACGGGCAGGCGAAGGCTCTCGTGGTGGGCGAGCGCGAGATGTATCCGCTCGAGTTCGTCACGAACGTGACCGAGTTCGAGGATTACTACCAGCATCCCGGCGCGGAGTTCATCTTCGTCATTTCGGGGCACCTCGAGGTCGACCTCGCCGAGAAGGGCATCCACCGCATCGGCCCCGGCGACACGCTCTACTTCGCGGGAGGCGTGTCGCACCGGTGGCGCGTCGTCGGGCTCTGGCCGGCCCGGCTGCTCGTCACGCAGTCCGGCACGAGTGCACCGCGGGCGAGTGACGAGAATATTACCGTCGAGCATATTTAGGTAAGCGCGCCCACCTTCACGGCGCCGCAACTATCGGGAAACGCCCGCGAAACATCCTCAGCGGATATTGATCTAGTCAATATTCACTCAGGGAGGGCCGATGTCCGGCGCCACGCTCGACTTCACCGATGTCGCGATGAGGTTCCCCAACGGAACCGTCGCGCTCGGCGGCGTTGATCTCTCGATCCGACCCGGCGAGTTCGTCTCCCTTCTGGGACCGTCGGGATGCGGCAAGTCGACGCTGCTGCGCCTCGCATCGGGTCTCGACACGGCCACGTCCGGGCGCACCGCGAGCGACACCGACCGCATCGGCTACGTCTTCCAGGATGCGACGCTCCTCCCGTGGCTGAGTGTGGAGCGCAACGTCGCCCTGTTCGGCGAACTCGACCGCCTGCCCCGACCCGAGATCGAGCGCCGCGTCGCCCACGCGCTCGACATGGTGGGCCTCGCGCCCTTCGCCAAACATCTGCCCCACCAGCTCTCGGGCGGCATGCGCATGCGCACGTCGCTCGCGCGGTCGCTGGTCAACAACCCCGCGCTGTTCCTCTTCGACGAGCCGTTCGGCGCGCTCGATGAGTTCACCCGCGAGAAGCTGAACGACGACGTCCGGGCGCTGTGGCGCGACGAGGGGTTCACGGGTGTGTTCGTGACGCACTCGATCGCCGAGGCCGTCTACATGGCGACGCGGGTGGTCGTCATGGGCGCCTCGCCCGGACGG
>NZ_QFPF01000141.1 GCF_003248605.1 Microbacterium sp. | reverse complement strand
AGACCAGTCTGCGGCGTTGCGCTTCGTCGCGTTCGTCGACCGGGTGTACGACGCCCAGCTGCCGATCAGGGCCACGGGAACGGGCCTCGATCAGGTCTTCCCCGATGAGATGCTCGCCGGCGGCTACCGCAAGAAGTACCTGCGCGCCATCTCCCGACTGAACGCGTCGACCGCGGCCTGACGCGCGCTGTTCTTTCTGACCTCACGGCTTCGTGAAACACGATGTTTACATGCGGGCGGCCGACGTAACGCGCACGAAACATCGATCCGTCCCACACCGTAACCATTGATGTCCAGACTGGGGCGAGGTCGTGGGGCCCTCTGTACCCGAAGCCCCACGCGTCTTGATACACAACACATGGATGAGGAACTTCATGGATAGCGGAAATCTCGCCTGGTCCGTCACAGCAACGGCGCTAGTGCTTCTCATGACGCCCGGTTGATGATGAGCTTCGGCGCGCTCGGCCTCGTCAGCGTGCTCTGGATTCTCTACGGCTTCAACATGAGCGCCGTCGAGAGCCCCTGGGCATTCGCGGGCAACCCCTTCTCCGACCTCGGCCTCGGCGCCCTCGATGACAACGGCCTCGTGGGTGCGGCGTTCGGCGCCACCTTCGCGATCATCACCGTTGCGCTCATCTCGGGTGCCATCGCGGACCGCGCCAAGTTCGGCGCGTGGATGATCTTCGCCGGCATCTGGGTCACGCTCGTCTACTTCCCGGTCGCCGCGTGGGTCTGGGGTGGCGGCTGGGTCTTCAGCCTCGGCGAGACCTTCGGCTTCTCCACCAACGTCATCGACTACGCCGGTGGCACCGCCGTGCACATCAACGCCGGTGCGGCAGCACTCGCCCTCGCGCTCGTGCTGGGCAAGCGCGTCGGCTTCCAGAAGGGCATCCACAAGCCCCACAACGTTCCGCTGGTGCTGCTGGGCGCCGCGCTGCTGTGGTTCGGCTGGTTCGGCTTCAACGGTGGCGCCGAGGGCACCTTCGCGCTGCTGGGCACCGAGGACTCGCTCATCGGGCTCATCACGATCAACACCATGGGTGCGACCGCTGCCGCCATCATCGGTTGGCTGATCGTCGAGAAGCTCAAGGACGGCAAGGCCACCTCCGTCGGCGCGGCATCGGGTGCTGTCGCCGGTCTCGTGGCCATCACGCCCGCCTGTGCGAACCTGACCCCAGGCTGGGCACTGCTTCTCGGCATCGTGACCGGTGCCGTCTGCGCCCTTGCGGTGGAGCTGAAGTGGAAGCTCGGCTTCGACGACTCGCTCGACGTGGTCGGCATCCACCTCGTCGGCGGTCTGATCGGAACGATCTACCTCGGCTTCTTCGCGACCGAGACCGGTCTGTTCCTCGGCGGCGGTGCGGAGCAGCTCATCCTGCAGGTGATCGCAGCCCTCGGCGTGCTCGTGTACTCGTTCGTGCTGGCCTTCATCATCGGCTTCGCGATCGAGAAGACCCTGGGCTTCCGCGTCAAGAACGAGGACGAGATCGCCGGTGTCGACACGGTCGTCCACGGCGAGGAGGGGTACGCGATCGCCGAGCGCGAGTAACGTACAGCTCACTGTCCACGAAGGGGCGTCGCGAGATCGCGGCGCCCCTTCGGCGTGCGTAGGGTGAGCGGGTGAGCACCCGCGGCATCCTTCGATCTCTCGCCTCCCTCCTGCGCCCACGCACCCAGCCGGTGCCGAACGCCTCGACGCGAGTTCCCGACGCTCAGGGCAGCCCCGGGCAGACCGGCCCCGCGGCGACGGTTGAGATCGATCCTCCGCCGCGCGATGGGCTGCGGATCACCTACGCACCCGATCGCGACGGCGATCCCGATGCGGGGGAGGTCGTATGGACCTGGGTGCCGTATGCCGAGAAGGATGGGCGTGGCAAGGACCGTCCGGTGCTCGTGATCGGGCGCCAGAGTGCGGATCGGGTGTACGCGGTGCGGTTGACCAGTCGTGGTCGCGAGGGCGACAGGGATCTCCTCCCTATCGGCGCGGGCCCGTGGGACAGTCGTGGGCGAGAGTCGTGGGTCGACACCGACCAGCTGTACAGCGTGCACAGGTCCGGGATGCGCCGGGAGGCGGCAGCGCTGGAGCGCGCCGTCTTCGCGCGCGTCGCCGCCGCGCTGCAGGCGCGTCACGGCTGGCGGGTCGTGGGCTGAGCAAAACGGTGGGCGATGCCGGACTCGAACCGACGACCTCTTCCGTGTGAAGGAAGCGCGCTACCAACTGCGCCAATCGCCCAAGGCCCCTGGGGGCCGAATCACGATGTTACCGGATGCCGAGCGCGTCGGCGAACGCGCGGCGTCCGCCCCGGCCGTCGACACGCGCGGACCGGTCCCGGTTTTGCACGGCGCCGAGCATCGGCTAAAGTCTTCCAAGGCGCCCCGGTCACACGGGGAGCACGCGGATGTAGCGCAGTGGTAGCGCATCACCTTGCCAAGGTGAGGGTCGCGAGTTCGAATCTCGTCATCCGCTCGAGTGCAGGGGCTTTCCTCAGGGGAAGCCAAGGCACGTGGGGTCAAACCACACGCGGTGGCGTGGCCGAGCGGCTAGGCACCGGCCTGCAAAGCCGTTTACACGGGTTCGAATCCCGTCGCCACCTCCACTTGCAACTGAATAGCCCCTTTGGGCGCGATTGGCGCAGCGGTAGCGCGCTTCCCTGACACGGAAGAGGTCACTGGTTCGATCCCAGTATCGCGCACGACGAAACCCCCGGAAACCCGGGGGCTTTTTCGTTTCTGGGGAGCCCGCGTCGCCGCGGCGGCGACGAGCACAGGAATCGGTGGCGAAACAGGACGCATGGATGCTCAGCATCCTGTTCTGGGCACATCTCCTGTCCTGACGACCAGGCGTCGGCATCCGGGCCCGAAGCGGCGTGCTTCACCGCGTCTGTCCGTGTGGGGAGCGTCGGGGCCCGCGATAGCCTAGAACCCTGTCACCCCAGGAGAGTTCCCTTGACTGATCTGCGCCCCGCGGAGGACGTGTCGTTCCCCGCCGATGGTTTTGCTCTGTTCCCCGACCGCTCCGTCGTCGCGCTCCGCGTCAACGGCGAGTTGAAGGACCTGGCGACGACGGTGACCGCGACCGACGAGGTGGAGGCCGTCAGGATCGACAGCCCCGATGGCCTGTCGATCCTGCGACACTCCACCGCGCACGTGCTCGCGCAGGCCGTGCAGCGCATCAATCCCCAGGCGAACCTCGGGATCGGCCCTCCGATCACCGACGGCTTCTACTACGACTTCGGCGTCGACGAGCCCTTCACGCCCGAGGATCTGAAGGCCATCAAGAAGGAGATGGAGCGCATCGTCCGCGAGGGGCAGCGCTTCATCCGCCGCGTCGTCTCGGACGACGAGGCCCGTGCCGAGCTCGCCGACGAGCCCTTCAAGCTCGAGCTCATCGGGCTCAAAGGCGGCGCTTCGAGTGCCTCGGCGACCGCGATCGCGGAGGGCGCCTCCGTCGAGGTCGGGGCCGGTGAGCTGACGATCTACGACAACGTCGACCGCGAGGGCACGACGGTCTGGAAGGACCTGTGCCGCGGCCCCCACGTGCCCAGCACGCGCATGGTCGGCAACGGCTGGGCGCTCACCCGCATCGCCGGCGCGTATTGGCGCGGCAGCGAGAAGAACCCGCAGCTGCAGCGCATCTACGGCACCGCGTGGCCGACGAAGGACGAGCTGCGCGCCTATCAGGAGCGCCTCGAGGAGGCGGCCAAGCGCGACCACCGGAAGCTCGGCAAGGAGCTGGACCTCTTCTCCTTCCCCGACGAGATCGGCTCGGGCCTGTCGGTCTGGCACCCCAAGGGCGGCATCATCCGGGGCGAGATGGAGCAGCATGCTCGCAGGCGTCACATCGAGGGCGGCTACACCTACGTGTACACCCCGCACATCTCGAAGCAGGATCTGTTCCTCACGTCGAATCATCTCGTCACCTACAAGGACGGCATGTTCCCGCCGATCCACCTCGACGAGGAGCGCGACGCCGACGGCGCCGTGACCAAGGCGGGCATCGACTACTACCTCAAGCCAATGAACTGCCCGATGCACATCCTGATCTTCAAGGAGCGCGGACGCAGCTATCGCGACCTGCCCATGCGGCTGGCCGAGAACGGCACCGTCTACCGCAACGAACTCTCGGGCGCCCTGCACGGCCTCACCCGTGTGCGCGGCTTCACGCAGGACGACTCGCACCTGTTCGTGACCCCGGATCAGCTGGAGTCCGAGGCGACGCGCGTGCTCGAGTTCGTGATCTCCATGCTGCGAGACTTCGGCCTCGACGACTTCGAGCTCGAGCTCTCGATGCGCGACGACGAGAAGTCGAAGTGGATCGGCACGGACGAGTTCTGGGAGTACTCCACCGACGCGCTGCGCAACGTCGCCGTCGCGAGCGGTCTGAAGCTCACCGAGGTGCCGGGAGAAGCGGCGTTCTACGGCCCCAAGATCGACCTGAAGACCAAGGACGCGATCGGGCGCACCTGGCAGCTCTCAACCGTCCAGGTCGACCCGAACCTGCCTGAGCGCTTCGATCTCGAGTACACCGACCGTGACGGGCAGAAGAAACGCCCCATCATGATCCACCGGGCCCTGTTCGGCTCGATCGAGCGATTCTTCGCGATCCTGCTCGAGCACTACGCGGGGTCTTTCCCGCTGTGGCTGGCGCCCGTGCAGGTGATGGGGATCCCCGTCGCGGACGAGTTCGGCGACTACCTCGACGAGATCATCACCCGACTGCGCGCCGAGGGCGTGCGCGCCGAGGTCGACCACTCCGACGACCGCATGCAGAAGAAGATCCGCACCCACACGACGATGAAGGTGCCCGTGCAGCTGATCGCGGGCGAGGCCGACCGCTCGGCGGGCACGGTCTCCTTCCGATTCCGCGACGGCACGCAGACCAACGGCGTGCCGGTGACGGATGCTGTCGCTCTCATCACCCGGGCCATCGCCGATCACACGCAGGTCGCGACCGCCGCGGATCTCGCGTGAGCGCTGACGGTCCTTCGGCGGGCTCAGGACCCGAGATGATCGCGGCGTCCGAGCTCGCCGGCGTGCCCGATGAGTTCCAGCGACTCTGGACGCCGCACCGGATGGCCTACATCCAGGCAGGACCCGAGCCCCTGCGCCACAGCTGCCCCTTCTGCGCGGCGCCCCAGATGTCGGACGAGGACGGCTTGATCGTCGCACGCGGCCGCACGGCCTATGTGCTGCTCAATCTATTCCCCTACAACTCCGGGCATCTGCTGGTGTGCCCGTACCGCCACATCCCGATGTACGACGAGGCCACGCCCGAAGAGGTGGCCGAGATCGGCGAGCTGACGCAGATCGGGATGCGGGTGCTCCGCACGGTGTCGCGCTGCGACGGCTTCAATCTGGGCATGAACCAGGGGAGCCTGGCGGGGGCGGGCGTCGATGGCCACCTCCATCAGCACATCGTTCCGCGCTGGGCCACCGATTCGAACTTCTTCCCGATCATCGCGAAGACCAAGGCGCTGCCCCAGCTTCTGGGCGATGTCCGTGCCGCGGTGGCGAAGGCCTGGCCTGCCTGATCGTCGGCGGGTGCGT
>NZ_QFPF01000058.1 GCF_003248605.1 Microbacterium sp. | reverse complement strand
ACCTCCACGACGGGGGAGAGAGCCACCAGGACGCCGATCACGGCGACAGCCACGGCCAGTCCCGTCGCCAGCGCAAGCGTGGGATCGAGGGGTACGAGCACGAGGGATGCCATCGGTGCAACGGCGGCGGCCGAGACGAGCACCCACAGTGACGGGGTCAGTCTCTCGCGATAGGCGGCTGTTGGCTTCTGCATTACCCTCGATGAGTGACCGATTCCGTGGACGTTCCCATTATCGCTCCCGAACCTCCCGCCTACGCCCACCCCGGTGACGCCGGCGCCGATCTGGTCGCGGCCGAGTCCCTGCGGCTCGAGCCCGGACAGCGCGCGCTGGTGGGCACGGGCGTCTCCATCGCACTCCCCGACGGATACGCCGCGTTCGTGGTACCCCGCAGCGGCCTGGCCACCCGGCACGGCATCACGATCGTGAACTCGCCGGGCACGGTGGATGCCGGCTATCGAGGGGAGATCAAGGTGACGCTGCTGAACACGGACTCCGATGCCGCGTTCGAGATCACGGCGGGAGATCGGATCGCCCAGCTCATCGTCATGCCGGTGACCCGCGCCCGATTCGTGCCCGTGAGGGAGTTGCGCGAGAGCGCGCGTGGGACGGGCGGCTTCGGATCCACCGGTGTGCGGCCCCTCGCGGCGGCGGAGGTGTCCGCGTGAGCGACGCGCAGACGGCGGCAGAGGACCCGACGGCGAAGTCGGCGCCCCTGGATCGCGCCACGGCCGGACCCTTCGACGAGGCCGAAGCCAACGCGGTGCGGCCCTACATCGACCTGGGCGGCATCAAGGTGCTTCCGCGAGAGGGACTCAACCTCCGCCTCGAGATCGAGGAACAGTCGCAGCGCATCGTCGCCGTGGGGCTCGACTATGCCGACTCCACCCTTCAGGTGCAGCCCTTCGCGGCGCCCCGGTCGAGCGGACTATGGCACGAGACGCGTGCCCAGATCCGCGAGCAGGTACGCCAGCAGGGCGGGCGCGTGGAGGAGCGCGAAGGCCCGCTGGGTCCGGAGCTGCTCGCCGAGGTGCCCGTGATGGCGGGCGCGGCCGGCGACTCCGGCAAGCGCCTGGCCCGCTTCGTGGGCGTCGACGGACCGCGGTGGTTCCTGCGGGGCGTCATCGGCGGTGCAGCGGCGTCCGACCTCGAGGCGGCAGCGCAGGTGGAGGATCTCTTCCGCTCCATCGTCGTGGTACGCGGCGGGACGCCCATGCCCCCGCGTGAATTCATCCCGCTGAAGATGCCGACGGCCCCGGGGGCTGCGTGAACGAGTCCCGTGCGCCCGAGGACGGAAAGGACCCCCTGACCCCGCCGCCCGCATCCGAGGTGCTCGGCGGAGCGCTTGCGGGGGCGGCACGGCGCGCGGGACTGGACCCCGATGACGGCAGCACCACCGGGCACGTCGTCTGGCGTGCCATGGGCGGTTGGCGAGGCATCCTCGAATCCGTCCTGCCGAGCCTCACCTTCCTCGTCGCCTACACGATCTGGCAGAACCTGCCCCTCGCCCTCGCTGTTTCCGTCGGGCTGGCGGTCGTCTTCACCGTCCTGCGTCTGATCGCCCGCTCTCCCGCCTCGGCCGCAGTCGGCGGGCTGGTGGCCACGGGTGCCGCGGCGCTCCTGGCGCTGTGGACCGGCCGGGCCGAGGACAACTTCATCTGGGGCTTTTTCACCAACGGTCTCTACGGCACCGCGCTTCTCGTGTCGGCGCTGGTCGGATGGTCGCTGATCGGACTGGCCGCGGGCTTCCTCATGGGGGAGGGCACCGCGTGGCGCTCAGATGCCCGCAAGCGCCGCGTGTTCTTCTGGCTCGCGATCGCGTGGGCTGCTCTCTTCGCCGCGCGGCTCGCGGTGCAGCTTCCGCTCTACTTCGCGGGGGATGTGACCGCCCTCGGAACGCTCAAGCTCATCATGGGCGTGCCGCTCTTCGCGCCCCTGTTGGCGGTGACGTGGCTCGCGGTGCGCGCGGTGTACCGGCCGCGGGCGGAGTGATACATTTATCTTGATATCAAGATAAATTCGGCCTTTCCTCGCACGCCGTCGAGGGCGCAGACTGGTAAGGCTCACCTTGCTAGCCGCGCTTCCGGCCCGGCCGCGAAGATGGAGGCCGGCGAGAGGTCGCAGCTACCTGAAGGAGACGGCATCGTGGCATCGGTCAACAGCTTCGGAGCGCAGAGCACGCTCACAGTCGGTGGCACCGACTACGAGATCTTCCGCATCGACACCGTGGCGGGGTCTGAGAGGTTGCCGTTCAGCCTCAAGGTGCTCCTCGAGAACCTTCTGCGCACCGAGGACGGCGCGAACGTCACGAGTGCGCAGATCCAGGCGCTGGGTTCATGGGACCCCGATGCGCAGCCGAACACCGAGATCCAGTTCACGCCCGCGCGCGTCGTGATGCAGGACTTCACGGGAGTGCCCTGCATCGTCGACCTCGCCACCATGCGCGAGGCGGTCACGACACTCGGCGGCGACCCCGACAAGATCAACCCGCTCTCGCCCGCCGAGATGGTCATCGACCACTCCGTGATCGCCGACCTGTTCGGCTCCGAGAACGCCCTCGAGCGCAACGTCGAGATCGAATACGAGCGCAACGGCGAGCGGTACCAGTTCCTGCGCTGGGGTCAGACCGCATTCGACGACTTCAAGGTCGTCCCGCCCGGAACCGGCATCGTCCACCAGGTCAACATCGAGCACCTCGCCAAGGTCATCTACGACCGCGAGGTCGACGGCGTGCTGCGCGCCTATCCCGACACCTGCGTGGGCACCGACTCGCACACCACGATGGTCAATGGCCTCGGGGTGCTCGGCTGGGGCGTCGGCGGCATCGAGGCCGAGGCGGCCATGCTCGGCCAGCCGGTGTCGATGCTCATCCCGCGCGTGGTCGGCTTCAAGCTCACCGGCGAGATTCCCGCCGGAGTGACGGCCACCGACGTCGTGCTCACGATCACCGACATGCTCCGCAAGCACGGGGTGGTCGGCAAGTTCGTCGAGTTCTACGGCGCCGGTGTCGGTTCGGTGCCCCTGGCCAACCGTGCCACGATCGGCAACATGAGCCCCGAGTTCGGCTCGACGGCCGCGATGTTCCCGATCGACGACGTGACGCTGGACTACCTGCGCCTGACCGGTCGTGACGAGCAGACCGTGGCGCTCGTCGAGGCCTACGCCAAGGCGCAGTCGCTCTGGCACGACGCGTCGCGCGAGCCGTCGTTCAGCGAGTACATGGAGCTCGACCTCGGTACCGTGGTGCCCTCCATCGCCGGGCCCAAGCGCCCGCAGGACCGCATCCTCCTGTCGGAGTCGAAGGCCCAGTTCGAGAAGGACATCCTGAACTACGCCTCCGCGACCACCTCGGAGTCCATCGTGGACCTCGAATCGCAGGAGTCCTTCCCGGCGTCCGACCCCGGCAACGCACCCGGCGTCGAAGAGCCTGTCACCCATGACGAGGTGTACATCTCCAGCGGAGGCCCGGCAGCAGCATCCAAGCCGGTGCGGATCACCCCTGCCGAGGGCATGCCCTACACGATCGACAACGGCGCCGTCACGCTCGCCGCGATCACCTCCTGTACCAACACCTCGAACCCGTCGGTCATGATCGCCGCCGGTCTGCTGGCGAAGAAAGCGGTCGAGAAGGGCCTGCAGCGCAAGCCGTGGGTCAAGACGACGCTCGGACCCGGCTCGAAGGTCGTCACCGACTACTACGAGAAGTCGGGGCTCGACAAGTCCCTCGAGGCGATCGGCTTCTACACGGTCGGGTACGGCTGCACGATCTGCATCGGCAACTCGGGTCCCCTGATCGAGGAGGTCTCGGCGGCCATCAACGACCACGACCTGGCTGTCACCGCCGTGCTCTCGGGCAACCGCAACTTCGAGGGCAGGATCAGCCCCGACGTCAAGATGAACTACCTGGCCTCGCCGCCCCTCGTCGTCGCCTACGCCCTCGCCGGCTCGATGAACTTCGACTTCGAGACCGACCCCCTGGGCAAAGACCTCGAGGGCAACGACGTGTTCCTCAAGGACATCTGGCCCGCGCCCGATGAGGTGCAGGACGTCATCGACACGTCGATCTCGCGCGAGCAGTTCATCACGCAGTACGCCACCGTCTTTGACGGCGACGAGCGCTGGAAGAACCTGCCGACCCCGACCGGGCCGGTGTTCGAGTGGGACGAGGACTCGACGTACGTGCGCAAGGCGCCGTACTTCGACGGCATGACGATGGAGCTGACGCCGGTCGCCGACATCGCCGGCGCCCGGGTGCTGGCCACGCTCGGCGACTCGGTCACCACCGATCACATCAGCCCCGCCGGCAACATCAAGATCGGCACGCCCGCGGCGAAGTACCTCGAGGATCACGGTGTGCGCCAGAAGGACTTCAACTCTTACGGGTCGCGCCGCGGCAATCACGAGGTGATGATCCGAGGCACGTTCGCCAACATCCGCCTCAAGAACGCCCTCGTCAGCGCCGTCAACGACGGCGCGGTGGTCGAGGGCGGCTTCACCCGCGACTTCACGCAGCCCGGGGGACCGCAGTCGTTCATCTACGACGCGAGCCAGAACTACCAGGATCAGGGCACACCGCTGGTGATCTTCGGCGGCAAGGAGTACGGTTCGGGATCCTCACGCGACTGGGCGGCCAAGGGCACGAGCCTGCTTGGCGTCAAGGCCGTCATCACCGAGAGCTTCGAGCGTATCCACCGCTCGAACCTGATCGGCATGGGCGTGGTGCCGCTGCAGTTCCCCGCCGGTCAGAGCTGGGAGTCGCTGGGCCTGGACGGCACGGAGATCGTCTCGATCTCGGGACTGGAGAAGCTGAACGAGGGCGTGACGCCGGAGACGGTCACGGTGACCGCCGAGCCCAGTGAGTTCTCATCGGAGGGCAAGCAGACGATCACGTTCGAAGCCGTCGTGCGCATCGACACCCCGGGCGAGGCGGACTACTACCGCAACGGCGGCATCCTGCAGTACGTGTTGCGCAGCCTGGTCTGACACGCGACGCCGCAGGGGCCCGCGATCATCGGCGGGCTTCTGCGGCTGGGTCGCGTCCGGGGCACGGGAGCCGCCACGCCCGCCGCTCGCGGAGCGGCGCCCGGCAGGGCCCGTAGACTGGGTCGATGCCCGGTGCGGACGTCACATCGGGCGGGGGAGGAGCGCAATGCCGTTGCTGTCGTCCATCTCGGGGCCGCGCGACCTCGATGCCCTGAGCGTCGAACAGCTCGATGAGCTGGCCGCCGAGATCCGCGAGTTCCTCGTCGACAACGTCTCACGTACCGGCGGCCACCTGGGCCCCAATCTGGGTGTCGTCGAGCTCACCATCGCGCTGCACCGTGTCTTCCGTTCGCCGGATGACCCGATCATCTTCGACACCGGCCACCAGTCGTACGTGCACAAGCTGCTCACGGGTCGTCAGGACTTCTCGGGGCTGCGCTCCCGCGGCGGTCTCGCAGGCTACCCGCAGCGCTCCGAGAGCGAGCACGACGTGGTGGAATCCTCGCACGCGTCCAGCTCCATCAGCTGGGCCGACGGCGTCTCACGTGCCCTCACCCGCACCGGCCGGCGCGATCGGCACGTGGTTGCCGTCGTCGGCGACGGCGCGCTCACGGGCGGTATGACGTGGGAGGCGCTGAACAACATCAGCGACGACAACGATCGCAATCTCGTGATCGTCGTCAACGACAACGGTCGCTCCTACGCCCCGACGATCGGCGGTATCGCCCGCCACCTCAACCGCGTGCGCACGACCGATGCGTACCGCACGCTGCACCGCAGCAGCGACACGTTCTTCCACCGCCTCGGGCCCGCCGCCCGCGCCGTCTACCGCGGGGTGCGAGGCGGAACCCACGGGTTCCTCTCACGGTTCACCAACAACGCCGCGCTCTACTCCAACCTCGACATCAAGTACCTCGGCCCGATCGACGGACACGACCTGCCTACCGTCCTCGAGACCCTCGAGCTCGCCAAGGAGTACGGCGCGCCCGTGATCGTGCACATGATCACCGAGAAGGGTCGTGGCTACCTGCCCGCCCGCAACGACGAAGCCGACCAGTTCCACGCGGTGGGTCGGATCGACCCGGTGACGGGTGAGACGCTCGGCGGCGCGGCGACCTCGTGGACGGACGTGTTCGCCGATGAGCTCGTGGCGATCGGGGCGGAGCGCGAAGACATCATCGCGATGACGGCCGCCATGCTGCGACCCACGGGGCTGCAGCGCTTCGCCGAGCGCTTTCCCGACCGCGTCTACGACGTGGGCATCGCCGAGCAGCACGCCGCCGCCTCGGCTGCGGGGCTCGCGTACGGCGGGCTGCATCCCGTCGTGGCCATCTACGCGACGTTCATGAATCGGGCCTTCGATCAGGTGATGATGGATGTCGGACTCCATCGTGCGGGTGTGACGTTCGTGCTCGACCGCGCCGGTGTCACGGGACCGGATGGGCCCAGTCACCACGGCATCTGGGATCTCGCGATGCTGCAGCTCGTTCCGCAGATCCGCATCGCCGCACCGCGTGACGAGCCGCGCCTGCGCGAGGAACTGCGCGAGGCGGTCGCCGTCGATGACGCTCCGACGGTCGTGCGATACCCCAAGGCGACGGTCAGCGCGTCTCTGCCCGCCCTCGAGCGACTCGCCGACGGCGTCGACGTCCTCGCGCGCGCCGACGCCGAAGATGTGCTCATCATCGGGATCGGGCCGATGGCGCACACGGCCATGGATGTCGCCACCCGCCTTGCTGCACAGGGCATCGGTGCGACGGTCATCGATCCCCGCTGGGTCGTTCCCGTGGCTCCCTCGATCGTCGACCTCGCCGCGCGCCATCGCCTGGTGATCACGATCGAGGACGGCATCCGCGTCGGGGGGATCGGCACCAGGATCCGGCAGGTGCTGCGCGAGGCCGGTGTCGACACGGCGGTCGACGAACTGGGCCTGCCCGACGAGTTCATCGACCACGCCTCCCGCGATCAGATCCTCGAGGCCGCGGGACTGACTCCGGCGAAGATCGCCCAGGATGTCGTGTCGCAGGTCCTCGGCACGCGGGTTCCCGTCGCGAGGCCGACCGCGGGGGAGCCCGCGTGGCTGACCCGCGTGTCGGAGGCCGCGGGGGACTGACCCGCGCGCGGCCTCCGCGCGCTCAGCCGCCGATGCCGCGGATGACGGGGTGGTGGAAACTGTCGCCGAACACGCGCTGGGACGCCCCCTCCCGGTCGAGATAGGGCGATGCCCCACCATCGATGAAGGGCCAGCCTGCGCCGAGGATCAGGCAGAGGTCGATGTCCTCGACGGCCGGGACGACGCCCTCGTCGAGCATGATGCGCATCTCCCGCGCGAGGCCGTCCTGCACGCGGCGAAGGATCGTCTCGGCCGACGCCGGATCGCTTCCGACACTGCCCTTGAGCACCTTCTCGGCCGGCTTGGTGAACCCGGTCACCCGGCCGCCCTTGTCCTTCTGCACGACCTCGGGCAGTTGCGCCAGCGCGTGGAAGTTCTCGTTCGCGTAGAACCTCTCCGGGAAGGCGCGGACCATCGTGTCCTGCACGTGGGCGGCGACCTTCCACCCCACCAGGTCGATCAGCTGGAACGGCCCCATGGGCAGACCCAGCGGTGCGAACGCGTGCTCCACCTCCGCCACCGGGGTTCCTTCGTAGACGGCACGGGCCGCCTCGCCCATCACCATGGCGAGCAGCCGGTTGACGACGAAGCCGGGGGTGTCCGCGGTGAGCACAGCGTTCTTGCCGAGCCCGCGAGCGACCACGAAAGCGGTCGAGAGCGCGGCGTCGGCCGTCTTGTCGGTGCGCACGATCTCGATGAGCGGCATCACCGCGACGGGGTTGAAGAAGTGGAACCCCACGAGTCGTTCGGGGTGCTCGAGTCGTGCACCGATCTCCGCGACCGACAGCGACGAGGTGTTCGTGGCGAGGATCGCGTCTTCGGCGATGATCTTCTCGATCTCGCCGAAGACGGACTGCTTCACTCCGACATCTTCGAAGACCGCCTCGATGACGAAGTCGCAATCCGCGTACAGGCCCTTGTCGGTCGTGCCCGTCACGAGCGCGCGCAGACGATTGGCGGCATCCGCATCCAGGCGTCCCTTCGCCTCGAGCTTGCCGATCTCGTCGTGGATATAGGAGACACCCTTGTCGACGCGCGCCTGATCGAGATCGGTGATGAGCACGGGCACCTGCAGTTTGCGCACGAAGAGCAGCGCGAACTGACTCGCCATGAGTCCCGCGCCGATGATCCCGACCTTCGTGACCTTCCTTGCCAGATCCTTGTCGGGAGCTCCGACGGGACGTTTCGCGCGCTTCTGCACGAGGTCGAAGGCGTACATGGATGCGGCGAACTGATCGCCGGTGACGAGGTCGGCCAGCGCCTCGTCCTCACGGGCGAATCCCTCGGCCTTGGTACCGGACTTGGCCCGCTCCAGCAGGTCGAGCGCCACGTAGGGGGATCGGGGAATAGTGCCGATCTTGGACTCCAGCATCCCGCGCGCCATCTTGATCGCGACAGGCCACTTCACGGAACGCTCGATCCGTCCCGGCGTGTGCGGGCGCTCGACGGTGACCCGGCCGCCCAGCACGCCGTCGGCCCAGCGCAGAGAATCCTCCAGGTAGCTTGCGGCCGGGAAGATGGCATCCATGATGCCGAGGTCGAAGGCCTGCTGGGGGCGCAGCATCCGGTTCTGTTTCAGCGGGTTGGAGATCACCACCTCGAGCGCGTTCTCGATGCCGATGAGGTTGGGGAGCAGGTAGGCGCCGCCCCAACCGGGGATGATGCCGAGGAAGACCTCGGGGAGGGCCACGGCCGCCGCCGAGGCATCGACGGTGCGGTAGGTCGAGTTGAGGGCGATCTCGAGTCCGCCGCCGAGGGCGAGGCCGTTGACGAAGGCGAACGAGGGCACACCGAGCTCGCCGAGCCTTCCGAGCACCTTGTGACCGAGCTGGGCGATCAGGCGGGCATTGTCGCGGGAGCCGACCTTGGTGATGTCGGAGAGGTCCGCCCCCGCAGCCAGGATGTACTGCTTGCCGGTGATCGCGACGGCCTCGATCTCGCCGGCGTCGGCGCGGGCCTTCAGCGTCTCGAGCGTCTCGCCGAGCGCGATCATCGTCGCGGGCCCGAGCGTATTGGGCCGTGTGTGGTCGCGTCCGTTGTCGAGCGTGATCAGGGCGAGGACGCGCCCGGACGGCAGCCGAACGTCCCGGACGCGCGCGTGGGTGATGATCTCGTCGTCTGCGAGGGCCCCGAGCGGCGCGAAGTCGATGTCGTCGTACTGGGCGGTGGCGTCGGTTGTGGTCTGCGCGCTCACTTCTTCTTCCGTCCGTTGTAGTGCGGGTTCTCCCAGATGACCGAGCCGCCCTGGCCGAGCCCGACGCACATGGCGGTGAGGCCGTAGCGGACATCGGGACGTTCGGCGAACTGCGCGGCGAGCTGGATCATCAGCCGCACGCCCGAGGCGGCCAGCGGGTGGCCCACGGCGATGGCGCCGCCCCACGGGTTGACACGGGGGTCGTCGTCGGCGATGCCGAAGTGATCGAGCAGCGAGATCACCTGGATCGCGAACGCCTCGTTCAGCTCGAAGAGGCCGATGTCGTCGATCGAGAGTCCCGCCTTGCGCAGGGCCTTCTCGGTCGAGGGGATCGGCCCGATGCCCATGATCTCGGGCTGCACGCCGGCGAAGGCGAAGGACACCAGGCGCATCTTCGGAGAAAGGCCCAGCTCCTTCACGGCGTCGCCACCGGCGAGGAGCGACATCGTGGCACCGTCGGTGAGGGGGGAGGAGGTGCCGGCGGTGACACGTCCGTGGGGCCGGAAGGGCGTCTTCAGCGCGGCAAGGTCCTCCATCGTGGTCTGGGGACGTCGCCCCTCGTCCTCGGTGGCGAGACCCCAGGCGCCGTCGGCGTCCTTGATCGCGACGGGAACGAGGTCGGGCTGGATCTTACCGGCGTCGTAGGCCGCCTGCACCTTGTGCTGGCTCAGCATCCCGAATCGGTCGGAGCGCTCCTTGGTCAGGTGCGGGAACCGGTCGAAGATGCGCTCTGCGGTCACGCCCATGTTCAGAGCTCCGGGATCGACCATCTTCTCGGCCACGAAGCGCGGATTGGGATCGGCGTTGCCCCCGATCGGATGATGGCCCATGTGCTCCACGCCGCCCGCGAGAGCAAGATCGTACATGCCGACGCCGATGGAGGCGGCCATGGTCGTGACGCTCGTCATGGCGCCTGCGCACATGCGCTCGATCGCGAGGCCGGGAACCGACTGGGGCAGGCCCGCGAGGATCGAGACGGACCGACCGAGGGTGAGGCCCTGGTCTCCGGTCTGGGATGTCGCGGCGATCGCGACGTCGTCGATCCGACCGAGCGGCACCCGGGGGTTGCGCTCCATGAGGCCGATGGTCGCCTTGACGGCGAGATCATCGGCGCGGGTGTTCCAGTACATGCCTTTTTCGCCGGCGCGCCCGAACGGGGTGCGCGTTCCATCGACGAAGTAGACGTCCGAGAGCTCGGCCACACTGCCTCCAAAACTAGGGAATGACCCCAGCCTAGGAACCGGCCGCGGACAGCCGGAATCGGTTGGGTCGAACCTACGAACCGGTTTCGGAGGGCGCGACGGCCTCTTGTGTGGAACTGACAAAGGCTTCGGCGATCAACTGTGCAGTCTCGTCAATCTGCCACGGGCGCGCGCCAAGGGCCTCGAGCGCACGCCCGATCGACTCCGCATCGACCGTCTCGGGCGGCGCCCACGCGACCCGGCGCAGCAGATCCGGGGTCAAGAGGTTCTCGACCGGCATCGTCAGCTCGCTCGCGCGCTGTTCGATGACGGGTCGTGCCGCGCGCAGTCGCGCATCCGCAGCCGGGTTCCGGTCGGCCCATGCGCGCGGTGGCGGAGGGCCATCGCCCGACACCCGCTCGACCGGAAGCGCGGTCTCGGAGCGCCCCCGCTCGAACGCTTGCCACCACCGGTCGAGCTGTGTACGCGAGGCGCGTCCCGTGAACTCCTTCACGGACGCGAGCGCCTGCTTCGTCTGCGGATCCGCCAGCACCGCCGCGACGAGCGAGCGGTCGGGCACGAGGCGACCGGGTGAGACATCCACCTCGCGGGCGTACTCCTCACGGGCGGTCCAGAGCTCGCGCGCGACGGCGAGCGATCGACGTCCGCGCACGGTGTGCAGACCGCTCAACCGGCGCCAGGGGTCCTCCCGGGCGGGCCGCGGCGGGCGCTCGAGCACGGCACGGAACTCCTCCTCGGCGAAGCGCTGCTTGCCCTGCGCGTGAAGATCCGCGGCGAGTGCGTCGCGCACATCCACGAGGTGGAGCACATCCAGCGCGGCGTACTCGAGCCAGGAATCGGGCAGCGGGCGGGTCGACCAGTCCGCTGCGGAGTGGGCTTTGGCGAGCGAGATGCCGAGCACTTCTTCGACCACAGCACCCAATCCCACGCGTTCGCGGCCGAGCAGGCGGGCGGCGAGCTCGGTGTCGAAGATCATCGGCGGCACGAGCCCCGCTTCTCGGAGCGAAGGCAGGTCCTGGCTCGCCGCATGCAGCACCCACTCAGTGCCGCCGATCGCGCGCTGCAGAGCGTCGAAATCGCCGATCGCCGGGGGATCGAAGAGGAAGACGCCCGCGTCGCGACGGAAGACCTGGATGAGGTAGGCGCGCTGCGAGTATCGGAAGCCCGACGCCCGCTCGACGTCGACCGCGACGGGCCCCACGCCGAGGGCGAGCAGTGCGGCGGCCTCGGCGAGCCCCTCGCCCGTGTCTATGACCGGATGGCTGGTCACTGTCGTCTCCTCGATGATGTGTGGTGCGCGTGGGCGGAAGCCCGTGCGGTGCACCTCGCACGGCCGGGCGGCGCGGCCGGTGCGACGTTCAGTCCCGGTCCCTCCGGCGAACCGAGAGGATCTCGATGCCCTCCGATCCCGGCGGCAGCCCCGCGAGCATGCCCAGGAGCTCCGCCCACGCCTCGACGTGTGGTGAAAGGGACCCGCCCGCGGGCGTCCACGAGGCACGCAACTCTATCTGCGCGCCGTCGCCTTCATCCGCGAGGGAGCCGAATCCCTTCGAGAGCGTCTTGGTCGCCGTTCCCGATGCCGAATGATACTGGGCCCCGCGCGAGTCGAGCGCATCGATCAGCCAAGACCAGGCGACGTCCGCGAGAAGCGGATCGGTGCCGATCTCGGGCTCGAGCGGCGCCTGGGCGAAGCAGACGATCCGCAGTGGGCCGCCCCATGGGTCGGGCATGCTCGTATCGTGCAGGAGGATCAGCCTGCCCGTGCCGTACGGCGAGTCCGCCGAGTCCTGTGTCTGACGGACGTCCCCCGCCAGGGCGAGGGCTTCGGGTGCGACGCCCGTCGGCGCGGGGATCTCGCGGACACTGAGATCGCCACGGATGTCGGTGGCCCGGACATCTGCGACTGCCCGGGCGAAGAGAGCGGAGAAGCCCTCTTCCGAATGATCCGCGGTCACGTCCACAGACTAGAGTGGGGCCTCGATGATCCTCCCCAGGCGCGCCGCAGCGGCGAACGGCCCCCTCGCAGCCGGCCTTCGTGTGACCGCCGCCGTGCTCAGCGGATCGATCGTGACGTTGCTGGCCGCGATGACAGTCGTATCCGGCCGGCTCGCGCGACGGGTTGTCACCCCGGCGCCGCGGGTCGCCGACACCCGGATCGTGGGGCTGGACACCGCGGCGCAGACGATCACCCTCGACCGCACCCCCGACACGCGGCTCCCCGGCCGGTACGGACTGTTCACCTCCGGCGCCGAGACCTACGTCAAGCTCGGCTCGGTGCTGACCGAGTCCGACACGACCGTGAAACGCAAGCTGCTCACGCACATCGAACGCGGAGCGAGGCTCGGCGCCGAGGCCGCCTTCTCCGGATGGTACTACGACCGCCCCGAGCAGCTGCAGGTGCCGTACTCGCCCGAGCTCATCGGGTCACCGCTGGGACCCTGCCCCGCCTGGCTGTTCCCCGCCGCGCAGCCGAGCGACCTGTGGGTCATCCAGATCCATGGCCGCGGCACCACTCGCGCCGAGGCGCTGCGTGCCGTGCCCGTGTTCCGCGATCTCGGGCTCACCTCGCTCCTCGTGTCGTATCGCAATGACGGCGAAGCCCCCCGCAGCCGCCAGGGCACCTACACGCTCGGGGCGACCGAATGGCGCGATGTCGATGCGGCGGTCGCCTTCGCGCGGCGTCGCGGAGCGCGTCGCATCGTGCTCATGGGCTGGTCGATGGGCGGCGCGATCGCCCTGCAGCTGGCCCTGACGTCCGCGCACCGCGAGCACATCGCCGCCGTCGTGCTCGACTCGCCGGCGATCGACTGGGCCGACGTCCTTCGTTTTCAGGCCGGGATGCTGCGCCTGCCGAGGCCCATCGTCGGCATGACCCTCGGCGCGCTGGGCGGGGAGTGGACGGGGCCGCTGCGAGGCTCCGGCGATCGCATCCCTTTCGATCGCCTCGACGTCGTGGCACGCGCGGGCGAACTGCGGCATCCGGTCCTCATCCTGCACAGCGACGACGACGGGTTCGTGCCCTCGGACGCATCGCGGGCCCTCGCGCGCGCGCGTCCTGATCTCGTCACGCTCGAGTCCTTCGAGGTCGCGCGCCACACGAAGCTGTGGAACTACGACCAGGACCGCTGGACGGGCGCCATCGCGCGCTTTCTGCGCGAACGCGGGCTCACGGCCGCCGACGCAGGCGAAGGTAGCTGAATCCGGACTGATCCACCAGCATCCCCGCGACGGCGCCGGGGGGATCATCGGCGGCGCCGACGGGGATGAACGGTCCGCTGGAGGGCGTGAGTGCCGGAGCGACGGTGACGCAGACCTCGTCGACGACGCCCGCGGCGATGAATCGACCGGCCAGGGTCGGTCCACCCTCGCAGACGCTGGATTCGAGGCCGCGTGCGTGCAGCGCTGCGAGGATCCGACGCGGCTCGAGCGTGCCGTCGGCGTCCGCCGGCACGCCGACGACTTCCGCATTCATCTCAGCCAATCGCGCCCGCACGGCGGCCACGCGCGGTTGCGGGCAGAGCACGAGGACGGGCGGCGCACCGTCGGCCGACGCGTCGAGACGATGTCCACTCAGGTCACCGGAGCGGGTCACGACGGCCAGTCGTGCGGAACGGGGCACGATGTAGCCCTCGGCGCGCACGGACTGGGCGCCCACGATGACGACGTCCGCGTGCCCCCGGATGACGCCGAGCACGGCGCGGTCGGCGCGGTTGGACAGACTCTCGCTCGTGCCATCGGGCCCGGCCGCCGATCCGGTCAGGCTCGTGATCATGTTCAGGCGCACGAACGGGCCGGGATCGGGGGCGTAGACGCTCTCGAGCCACGCGCGTCCGTCGGCGTCTGAGATGTCGACGCTCGGGCCGACCGGCAGCACCTGCGTCAGCAGCATCCGCTCGCTCACACCGATGACTTCGCGCGCACCTGCCGCTTGGCGCGCATGAGCATGCCCGTCATGCCCGCGATCCGCAGGGGCGACACGGCGCGGGTGAGACCGATGCTCTGCGGGAAGTCATCGGGGATCGCCAGCGCCTCGGCGACGGTCAGGCCCGTGATGCCCTGGGCGAGGATGCTGGCGAACCCCCGCGTGGTCGGAGCCTCGCGCGGCGCCGTCGCGTGCATCGCGACGCGACCCGCGGAATCGACGTCGACGATGATGTACACCGGCGACTGGCACTCCGCCACGCGCTCCGCGAGTTCGGGATGTCCCTCGTACTCGGCGGGCACCGGCGGGAGCTCGTTGGAGAACTCCAAGAGCAGCTGCAGTCGTTCGGACTCGGGGAGGTCGAGGAAGTCCTCGCGGATCTCGGCGAGCGCGTCGGGGAGGTGGTGCTCAGTCATCGGGTCCATTCTCCCACGAGACGCCCTCCGGTCAGCGGGTCGGGGCCGGCCCGGGCTCTGTGCCGACGACGATCGGCACGCGCACGGAGCTGCCCCATTCGGTCCAGGATCCGTCGTAGTTGCGCACGTTCTCGAACCCGAGCAGGTGCTGCAGGACGAACCAGGTGTGGCTGGAGCGTTCGCCGATGCGGCAGTATGCAACGACGTCGTCGCCCGGTGTGAGCCCGGCACCCTCGAGGTAGACGGCCTCGAGTTCGGCGCGGGATTTGAACGTGCCGTCCTCGGCGACGGCCTTGCCCCACGGCACGCTCTGGGCCGACGGGATGTGCCCGGCCCGCAGCGCCCCCTCCTCCGGGTAGGCGGGGGCGGTGGTGCGCTCTCCGGAGTACTCCTCGGGCGAACGCACATCGATCAGCGGGTTGCCGAGGTGCGCCAGCACGTCTTCGCGGTAGGCGCGCAGTGTGGAGTCGTCGCGTTCGACGACGGGATAGTCGGTCGCCTCGGAGGTTGCAGCATCCGTGGTCAGAGGGCGACCCTCCGCGATCCAGCGGTCGCGGCCGCCGTCGAGCAGGCGGACGTCGCGGTGGCCGAACAGCGAGAACACCCACAGGGCGTAGGCCGCCCACCAGTTGTTCTTGTCGCCGTAGATCACGACCGTGTCCTCCCGCGCGATGCCCTTGCGGCTCATCAGTGCGGCGAAGCCGGCACCGTCGACGTAGTCGCGCACGACGGGGTCGTTCAGCTCGGTGTGCCAGTCGACCTTCACGGCGCCGGGGATGTGGCCGGTCTCGTAGAGCAGCACGTCCTCGTCCGATTCGACGACGACCAGGCCCGGCTCTCCGAGACGCTCCGCGAGCCATGAGGTCGTGACCAGGCGCTCGGGGTGGGCATATGCGGCGAACTTGGGATCGGAGGAGTCGGTGGGGGTGCTCATGGGTCTCTCCTGGACGTCATCGGGCGCGGTCGCCGGGGAGGGGCTGTCGGTCGCGCGCAGATAGGCTGAATGCCATCCCTTGAAACCCTAGGTCGCCGGGCGCCGCCTCGCACCCGCGCCGACCGAATGTGACGTCCGGAAGGACCGCATGCCACTCTCGACCGACGCGGGTATCGTCCAGCTCACCGATCGTGCGCCCTCGGTCACAGGGACGGAGATGGTGGCGCATCTCGTGCCGCCGCCGCA
>NZ_QFPF01000140.1 GCF_003248605.1 Microbacterium sp. | reverse complement strand
AAGCGCTGGTTGCGCATGCCAGTTCCGTACTGAACCAGTCCTTCCGGCGCGAGAGAGGACTCGAGGGCAGAATCGGCGGCCTCCCGCCCGCCCCCGACCTCACCGTGGCCGCAGTACAGAACGACACGGTTCTCCTCGTCGACGGTGTCGAGCACCGCGCCGCACGCATCGACACGGATCCACACGTCTTCGTGGTGGGAACAGCCTTGGATGACTCCACCTTGGTCAGCGTGGTCGTGAGTCGGGACGAGCTCGCCTATGTGCGTATCGAGCTGCAACGCCGATCAGTCTCGACGAACGTCCGGTAACGGATCCCTCACTGGGATCGACCTTCGGCGCCGGTCGACCCGCCCATATGCAACAGACAAATCTTTCCGTTCGCAGATCGCGTCGAGATCGAGCTGGCGCGGGCGGGAGGCCGAATACGCGCGGGCTTCGTCCGCTGAGACCTATGTCTCTGCTACGACGAGGTCTGGCAAAGGCCTCCGGCGGTCCAGCACGCGGCTCCTTGGAACAGCGATTCCGGCCTCATAAGGGACGATCTGAAGCCGGACGGTGCTGAGGTGCCGGAGCAGGCAGCTTCGGTGCCGCTGGGACGAAGCAATAAGTGCCTTCTCGAGCGTGGCTGGGCGCTTGTTGTTCGCGTTCTGGCGCATGCCGAACGCGGTCTCCACAGCCATCTTCCCTCGTGCCACGATCTGTTCGGCGACCTGGTGGAGCCGTGGGTTCGTGCTGCCGTGCATGACCGTGATGACCGCGGCTTCGAGTGCCCAGACCTGCTCCGCAAGGCTGAACCGCGGGCTCAGGAGGTGGCTCGCGAAGGACAGGTCGGTGAGGATCGTGGTCAGGCGCACGATCTCGGGGTAGGCCGCGAGGAAGACGCTGTCCGCGTCGAGCGAGTCGATCCCGATCACCCCCATCCGATCGACGATCCTCCCCTCAAGTCGCTCGTCGACCGCCCAACACCGAATGAGTGAGGCCGACAGTTGGAGTTCGCCGGTGGTGAGTCCGACGCCGCGCTTCCAAAGGGTTCCGGACAGGCAACGCTCAGCGTGGGCGAACTCCGGAAGCCGCGTCAGGTCGATGTCGGCACCGTCGAAATGCCAGCGCCGGTGGCGGTTACAGACCGCGCCTCCCCGGCTTTGGACAGAGGTCTGCTCGCCTTTCGCGCATCGTCGGCACGCGGTTCGGGCAGCCTGCATGTACCCGCAGCGTTTGCAGAGCGTCGGCTGCCAGGCGTAGTGCTGGCAGCGCACATACATCGCGTTCCTGCGGGCATCGTCCGCGAAGTGCCCGGGCCTGAGACCGCCGAGGCGCTCCGCCCACGCTGCAGCGCGCTCGAGGTTGGGATGCGAGGGCGACATTCCAGCGAGGTCTGTGACGTGGAGCCGAAGATCGCGGGGAGTGAGGGCGTTCGCGGTGGCCAGCCTGCCGAGGAATCCCGTAATTGTTTCGGCGGCCAGGGGCTGCACCATCACTGGTAGCCGGCGCACGCTCCCCGCCGGCGTCGTCACCCTCATGTCGTCGCGGGCACCCGGTCAGGGGCGGCAGCCGGGACGGTGCCGAAGACCGTGTCCAAATCGAGGCGTTCGGTGCCACTGTCGATGGCCTCCATCGCGAGCATGTGCACCATCCCGGTCAGGTCTCCGATCACACCACCAGTCGCGGCGTGTAGATGGCTCGCGTGGCGCAGAATCACCTCGGGATGCTGGTCGATGAGTCCGAGGGAGTCCTCGACCGCGACGAGCAGGTCTGCCCATCCCGCTTTGCCCCTTCCGGTGTTCTCGAACTTGTGCAGGTTCAGGATGTCGAATCGGCTGCTGATCTGCCGTCCGCGGGTACCGTCGAGCAGTCCACTGGCTTCGACGTCGACTCCGGCGTAGACGAACGTGCCGGGGCACTTCTCCGACAGCTGCTTGAGCGTGTCGGACGCTTCACCCATCTGCTTGTACTTCTGGTTGATGTTGTGGATCTCGTCGACGATGATCAGCTCGGTTCCGCAGGCGGCGATCACGCTGGCGACGGTGTTCATCAGCTCTCCCGTGTTGTAGTGCGCACGCACCGGGAGGCCGAGGAAGTGGGCGAACTCTCCGAGCATCAGTTTCGGGGTGCACGAGGGCGGCACCGACACGTAGATCACCGGGATCGAGTTGCCGCCGCTGGCCCGCCCGATGTCACGTCGGCGACGCTCAAACCTGCGAGCAATATGCGAGACCGTGGTGGTCTTGCCGATATTCGGCTCCCCCGACACGATCACACCGAGCTTGCCGTGCGACTTGTACTGGTTCAGCATCAGGCGTCGCAGAATCTCCGTCTCGATCGCCGCGAACTGCGCCGTGTTCACCACCGGGCCGCGAATCATGAACTGCTTGCGAGCTTCACGGTTCATCGCGCGGTCGCCCGGCGACATCGCGTCCAGCTCAGCGCGCGTGATGGGGAGTGGCTTGTCCAAGGACTCGCTGACGAACGCGGACCAACCCTCGCGCGTACTGATGGCCTGAGTCATGTCAGCCGCTCCCACACCCCGTCGTCATCGGTGAGCAGTGAGAAGCCGCCACCGCGTTCCCAGATGACCTCATCTCCGTCAGGCTCGGTCGTTGGCGTCTCTCGGGCGATCGTCTTCGAGACACCTGTCATGTGCATGGGGTCGCGGTTGACCTCGGCCGTGCGGACGGCGCGGTTGCGCTCTTTGCCGGGCCTGACCCATTGGGCGCGTTTCATTCGGTCGGCCAGGTACGCGGCCTCTTCGCGGATCGCTGTGTCCGTGGCCGTGTCGACAGCGTGGGCCGCTTGCCAGATTTCGCCTCCCATCGGCTCGTCGAGGAGGTCGCCGACGCAACGGAATGGCACGAACTCGTCACCGTGCTCGACCCAGACGAATAGTGGATTGTGCGGGTCGTAGCGGATCACGCAAGGTCGGGTGGCGCCCTCTCCGCCCGCACCTGCGGCACGGAGCTCTGTGAGGCGGTTCGAGCGGTAGACGCGCCGCGCATGGTTGATGCCGTAGTCCTGCAGCGTGCAGCGCTTGGCGGGAAGGAACCCGATGAACTCGTCCAGGCCGAAGGGGACGTGCAGCTCGGGTGCGATGCGTCGGTAGGCGCGGAACATCTCGTTCGGTGTGAGCGCCCGACCCGGGAGCATCGGATCGGACAGACCAGCGTGCGGTCGGTTCTGCCACTCGATGGCGATCCAGTCTTCGAGCAGCTCCTGCAGTTGGTTGAGGGCAAGTGCCCTGTCGGTGGGTTCGTCTCGGCCGCGGCGATCGACGCTGCCGCCGGTGAAGCCCTCCAAGTACTGGACGAAGCCGTCCTTGATCGCGTCGAAGCCGCTCTCTACATGGGGTTTGTCGGTGCCGGTCTCGTGTGCCGCGTGGATGAGTGAGATGCCGGCTCGCTCGCAGCCCCGGCGGAATGCCTCTGAACGGCAGATCTTGCCGTTGTCGGTCGTGATTGTCTCGGGGAAAATGTACGGCTGCGCGAGCCGGTGGTGGTCCAGTCGCTCCTGGTCGATCATGAACCGCCCAGTCCATGTAGCCGCGACACGCTCCCGCTGCTCCCGCGCGCCCGGCGGCCGCAGCTCGTAGGGTGTCAGCGCCCGGGCGAGCACTCCCGCGAGGTCCGCGGAGTTCGTTGCGACTGCCCGCACGACTCCCGCGAGGATGGAACGGCACGAGACATCGTGGATGACCGTCAGCTCCGCACGGTTCAGCCGACCGTCCAGCAGTCGCGATGGCACGTCGATGACCGTGGAATCGATCTGCACATGTTCCCCAGGTCGCAACGAACCGTGCACCCCGAACGCTCTACCGGGTTTGTTGGCCGAGGTCTGACGTGACTTCGCGGAGCCGTTCAGCTTCCGTGCCGTGGGATGCGCCGCGACCATCCGGTACAGCGTGCGCTGACTGGGAATGTCGATCGCATCGCCGTAGTCCTCCTCGAGAGTCCATCGCAGTCGGTCGAGTGTCCGGCTCGTCGTCCCCGATGATCGCGTCGTCCCCTTCTCGCCGAGCTCGCTCAGCGCCATGCCAATACGGACGTCGATGTCTCGCTTGCCGCGGTTGAGGTGCCGCGCGTCCACAAGCCCGAGGACACCTTCCGCGCAGTATCTGTGGAACTTGCGGCGGACCGTCTCCAACGAGGTCACGGAAGTCAGTTTCGACATCGCCGTGCGCACGTCCTCGAAGTACACCTTCGCCGGTTGCCCGTTGTCGACCGCGGCTTTGACCACAGCCAAGTGCTCGGCCCACGCATCGACAACGCGTCTCTCCTCATCGTCGAGTCCGTCGAGAATGCGGGCCGCTGAGCCTGTCGCCGAATCCGTGCGGTCCGCATGCCAGGTGACATTCGGCAACCTGACCAGCTCATCGGCGTCGACCATTCGCGTGAAGTCAGCCTCCAGAGAGCGGAGAGTGACATGCCGGTAGTCAGCGGCGATGATCACGAACCGCTGCTCGTCCCAGGTCAGCGTCACACCGATGCCGACCCGCACGATCACGCCGCCTTCGCGACCGTCGTCAACGACAAACGCCGCGACGGGTCGAAGATCAGATCACGCCACCACAGCGCCGAGTAGACCGCACCCAGCGGCTGAGGGACTACACCCTCCAGCAGGCTCGCCCACTCCGACAACCGCGCGGACTCGCCGGAGTGGGCACGCATCACATCCAGGCTCGCCGGGTCGCGCCACCGGTTATACCGGTAGCCGGACAGGAAGCGGAGGTTGCGGCCTTCGCTCTCAGTGATGTCGTGCACGACGAAGTAGTCCCATCCCAGTTCACCGCAGAGCGTCGAGGTCCAGTCGAATACTTCGACGTCATCCGGCTTGATGCGCAGCAGAGGCTTCACATCGATCACCGCGGCCGATCCGTCGCGGAAACGGACGAAGAAGTCGGGCGCGTGGCGTCGAGGTATTCCCGCCCAGTCAATCCACATCGGCTGAGACGCGATCGCAGCGACAGCAGGGTCACGGTCCATCTGCATGAGGGCGACCCGTTCGTACAACGACTCGAACCAGACATGCCCGCCCGTCGCGGCAGCCCAGTACTGGCCCGTGTAGTTCTTCTTGTGCTTCCACGACTTTGGGGTTCGAACCTTGTCGACGGCCTCGAAAGCCACATCGACCACGTCAGCGGAGTCACGACGATGATCCACGCCCCGAAGCACGTAC
>NZ_QFPF01000139.1 GCF_003248605.1 Microbacterium sp. | reverse complement strand
GAGATGATCGCCGCCCGCGACGCGTCGATCGCGTGGAACGCGGCGATCCTCGCAGCGACGGGCTTCTATGCGGGACGCCTCGGTGACGCCGCTTTCGCCGAGCTCTATCCGCACCTCGACGTGCCGACCAGCGGCTCATTCCACCCGCGGGGTCGCGCCGACATCGAGGGCGACACCCTGCGCGTCAGCGGAACGTGGAAGTTCGGCAGCGGCATTCGCGCGAGCGACCACATCCTGGGTGGCGTCGAGGTGTTTGACGGCGGTGTGCAGGTGGTGAAGGACGACGGATCACCGCTCGTCCTGGGTGTCTGGCTACCGCGCGAGCGGGTGGAGCTGCTCGATGACTGGCATGTGATCGGGCTCAAGGGCTCGGGTAGCTCCGGCTACCGCGCAGCGGATGTCGTCATCCCGCGCGCGCACTCGTTCGACCGCTACTTCACTCCGGATCCCGCCGCCGAGCCGCTCAACAAGATCGTCGACCTGCCGTTCTACTCGACCGCCAGCATCGCGGTGGGCATCGCTCAGCACGCGGTGGATCTGGCGGCGGCGTCGCTGTCGACGAAGGGCGCGCCCGACGCGCGCCGCCTCGGCCTGCTCGGCGAAGCCGAGAGCTATGTCCGCGCCGCTCGGGCAGTGGTCTACGCGGGCGTCGAGCGCATCGACGACGTGATCTTCACCGAGGGCGCTCTGCCGAGCGAGTCGGTGATGGCGCGCGGCGACGCCCCGGTCGCCGCCGACATCGCCCGTCGCGTCGTCGACATCTGCGCCGAGCTCATAGGTTCGCAGGTGATCTACGAGAGCGTTCCCTTCGAGCGCCTCATCCGTGACCTCACGGGCGTCGCCGCGCACGCCTCCACCTGGCGGGCGCGCTGGGTGGATGTCGGGCGCACCGTCCTCGCATCGGAGAAACCATGACCGCCCCGATCGTTCCCCCCCTCGACGAAGGGAAAACCATGACAGCATCCACCCCGACAGGGCCCGCGCGCACCCGCGCGGCAGCCCCCGCCCGGCCGAAGCTCAATGTCGTGCCGGTTCGGCACTGGGGGCGAGGCGTCTTCGCTGTCGTCGTCGCGTTCGTGCTGGTCTCGATGATCGGGGGTCTTGCCACCAACCCCAACATCGTCTGGCCGATCGTCTGGGAGTTCCTCTTCAGCCCCGGCATCCTGCAGGGGCTCGCCTCGACGCTGTGGATCACAGTGCTGTCGATGGTCTTCGCCGTCATCCTCGCGGTGATCATCGCCGTCATGCGGATCTCCGACTCGACGATCCTGAGCGGCGTGGCGGCCGGATATGTCTTCATCTTCCGCGGGGTGCCCCTGATCGTCATCCTGATCTTCGTCGGCAACCTGGGTCTGTTCTTCACCGACTTCGCCCTCGGCATTCCCTTCACCGAGGTGCAGTTCGTCTCTGTGCCCGTGCGCGACGTGATGACGCCGTTCCTGGCCTCCGTCATCGGGCTCTCGCTGGCAGGCTCCGGATACATGGCCGAGATCGTGCGCGCGGGGCTGCTCTCGATCGGCACGGGTCAGCACGAAGCGGCCAAGGCCCTGGGACTGGATGGCACGAGGACGCTGCGCTACATCGTGCTGCCTCAGGCCGCGAAGGTGCTGCTGCCCCCGATGGGCAACGAGCTGATCAGCATGTTGAAGGCCTCTGCGATCGTCACCGTCATCGGCGGGGGAGACCTGCTGACCGTGGCGCTCGGCATCTCGGGCGTCAACTTCCGCACGATCGAGCTCCTCATCGTCGCGACGATCTGGTACCTGCTGGTGATCTCGGTGCTGTCCGTGGGGCAGTACTTCCTCGAGAAGCGGATGGCCGCCAAGTGAGCGACGAAGGAGCGACGATGACCGCAGCGCACCCCATGATCGAGGTCGACGGCGTCGACAAGTGGTTCGGCAACAACCAGGTGCTGTTCGACATCGATCTGCAGATCACCGAGGGCGAGACGGTCTGCATCATCGGGCCCTCGGGGTCGGGCAAGAGCACGCTGCTGCGATGCCTCAACCACCTCGAGGAGATCAACACCGGACAGATCCGGGTCGACGGCGACATCATCGGGTATCGCGAGCGGCGCGGACGGCTGCACGAGATGAAGGAGAAGGACGCCTGCGCCCAGCGGGTGGAGATCGGCATGGTCTTCCAGCAGTTCAATCTCTTCCCGCACATGACGGCGCTCGAGAACGTCGCTTTCGCACAGATCAAGATCAAGAAGACTCCCAAGGCCGAGGCGCACGCACGAGCCCGCACGATCCTGGAGCGGGTGGGGCTTGCGGCGCGTGCCGACTTCTACCCTTCGCAGCTCTCCGGCGGACAGCAGCAGCGCGTCGCGATCGCGCGCGCGGTCGCGATGTCGCCCAAGGTGCTGCTGTTCGACGAGCCGACCAGTGCGCTCGACCCCGAGCTGGTGGGCGAGGTGCTCGAGGTCATGAAGGATCTCGTGCGCACATCGGGCATGACGATCGTCGTCGTGACCCACGAGATGGGTTTCGCCCGCGAGGTCGCCGACCGCGTCGTCTTCATGGCCGACGGCCGGATCGTCGAGCAGGGGGAGCCCGCGGCGGTTCTCGATGCCCCGCAGCAGCAGCGCACTCGGGAGTTCCTCTCGGCGGTCATCCGGTGAGCGACGCCGATCTGGCGGGACGCGTGGCGATCGTCGCGGGCGCCACGGGCACGATCGGGCGCGCGGTCTGCATCGATCTGGCGGCGCGCGGTGCCAGGATCGCCGTTCTCTACCGTTCGCGCAGCGACGACGCGGCCGCCCTCGCGGCGGGGCTACCGACGCCGGCCCTCGCGGTGCCGGTCGATCTCGCATCCGACGCGTCGCTCGATGCCGCGCTGATCGCGGTCGAACGCGAGCTCGGGGCGCCCGGCGTTCTGGTGAACACGGTCCACGCCGAGAGCAGAATCGTGCGCGTGGCCGATCTGTCGCGAGCCGATCTCGATGTGCAGTTCGCGTCGGTGGCGGCGCACGCGGCACTCGTCTCGCGCGTGCTTCCGGCCATGCGCGAGACCGCGTGGGGACGCATCGTCTACGTATCGGGTGCCCTGATGGCGCGTCCCCACCCGGGTTTCGGTGCGTACGGAGCCGCCAAGGCGGCGGCATCCGTGCTCACGCGCTACCTGGCGCTCGAGGAGGGACGCGCGGGGATCACCGCGAACATCGTCGCTCCCGGTCGGGTCGTCGACCCGGCCGATGCCGAGGCGCTCGACCCCGAGCGTGCCGCGCTGTCCGCGCGGCTGCTCGAGCGCACCGCCCTGGGAGCCTTCCCCACCCCCGCCGAGGTCGCACGCGCGGTCGGTGATCTCGCCGCGGCCGGCGCGATCACGGGTCAGACCGTGTGGGTCACCGGCGGCGAGCCGATCGCGGCCTGAACGACACCGAAAGGAACTGGCATGACATCCACTCAGACTCAGGCGGCGGACGCCGACCCGGCGGTGTTCGGCCTGCGCGCTCCCGAGACTGCCGAGGCGATCATCGCCAACGCGCACGACCTCCTCCCGCTGATCGCCGAAGAGGCCGACGAGATCGAGCAGGCGGCGCGGTTGACTCCCCGCGCCGCGGCGGCCATGCGTGCGGCGGGCGTGTTCCAGATGGCATTCCCCGCCTTTCGCGGGGGCGTCGAGATGGGGCTGGCACAGCAGGTCGAGGTCACCGCCCTGATCGCAGCGGTCGATGCATCCGCCGGCTGGAACGTCGGTGTGCTCAACGCCACCGGCTACTACGCGGGACGGCTGGGCGATGCCGCCTACGCGGACTTGTATCCCACGCGAGACACCCCCACCAGCGGGGCGTTTCATCCCCGCGGCCGCGCGGAGCGCGTCGACGGAGGCTATCTCGTGACGGGACGATGGGGATGGGGCAGTGGCAGTTACAGCGCCGTGCACATCATCGGCGGTGCCGAGGTCTTCGAGGGTGGCGCACCCGTCCTCGGCGCGGACGGCAAACAGGCGCACCTGGGTCTCTGGCTCCCGCGCCCATCCATCGAGGTCGCCGATGACTGGCAGGTGCTCGGGGTTCGGGGATCGGGCAGCACATCCTATGCGATCACGGAGCCGGCGTTCGTGCCCGAGCATCACGCCTTCGACCGCGAGGCAGTCGACGACCCCTCGGCGGACCCGCTCAACAAGAGCGTCGGCATCTCGCACTTCGCCCTCACCGGTGTGGTGCTGGGCGTCGCCCGCCACGCGGTGCAGATCGCCGGCGAGTTCGTTCGCGACCGCATGGGCGGGGCGTCCGCGGCGAAGGTGGATGCCGCCACCAAGCAGGCCCTCGGCGAGGCCATGGCCGAGGTCGATTTTGCCTACGCGGGAGTGCGCGAGGTCGCACGGCTCACCGACGAGATCATCTTCACGCCCGGCCTGGGCCTGACCCCCCTCCAGCGCGCGCGGATGACTGCGGCGAACGCGGCAGCGGCGAACGCGCTGCGGCGCGCGATGTCGCTGTGCATGGAGGTGGCCTCGGCGACCTACATCCTCGACCGCAATCCGATCCAGCGGGTGATCCGCGACGGGATGAGCGCGCTCGCGCACGCCGGAACCCGTCGAGCGCACCTCGGCGCGGCGGCCGCGGCCGCTCTCGAGAATCCCGGCCTGGGTTTTACCATCCCCGACGATCCCGCGTGGGACGAGGCTCTGCGGTGAACGCCCCCGTCGCCGCGATCTCGCCGGGAAGCGACAGGGTGCGCGTGACGGTCGAGCGCATCGACAAGCCGCGCGGAGCGACCCGCGTCGGGGACTGGTTCGAGGTGCACGGCTCTCGACTCATCCTGCCTCCCGGTCAGGGATTCTGCCCGTACGCGCTCGCCGCGGTGTTCCCCGTGGTCGTGATGCGCCAGGCGGACCTGCCCGCCGACAGCTGGCTCGTACGCAAGCCCTGGATCTGCGGACCCGACGCGGAGGAGAACCTTGTCATGCGCGTCGAGGCCGTGTACGAGTCTGCCGATGCGGGGGCGAGCTCGTGACCGCGCACCGCGTGCGCTGCACGGTCGAGTCGATGAACTACTCGGCGTGCGACATGAAGCGCGGCGACTGGTTCGAGGTGGGTCCGGAGGGCCTCTCGACGGTGGCCAGCGCATGATATTCGGCACGGTCGACGAGTGGCTCGATTCCGCACCCCTGATGCAGTGCCCCGACCCGCCCGAAGCGCTCTGGATGCGGCTCTCGAGGGCGCCCGACTCGGCCGAGGAGAATTCATGAACCGCCCCGTGACCTTCAGTGCGCGCATCGGATCGCCGCTGGGCGTGTCCGACCTCGCCGACCGCGCCGTCTTCGCCGAGGAGATGGGCTTCGATCAGGTCTGGACCGGAAACGACGTGTTCGGCAGGCCGGGACTCGTGCAACTGGCCGCGATCGCGATGCGCACGTCGCGCATCAAGTTCGGATCGGGGGTGATCGACCCTGTCACCCTGCATCCCGCTCAGATCGCCATGTTCGCCTCCGGATTGCAGGATCTGTCCGGGGACCGGTTCCTCCTCGGCCTCGGCGCCGGGTCGGAGGTGTTCTTCTCGTGGGCCGGCATCCAGCCCGACTCGCCGGTCAAGCGCACCCGCGAGGCGGTCGTGGCCATCAAGGAACTCGTGAACGGGCGCTCCCCCGCGGGAGTCCCCGGCGCGCGTGAGGGCTGGACTGAGCAGGCCGTGCTGAAACATTGGCGTCCCACCCCCGTGTACGTCGGGGCGATGGGACCGAAGATGCTCGAGATGACCGGTCGATACGCGGACGGCGCGTTGCCCCTGTGCCTGCCGCCCACGCACGTCTTCAACGTCATCACCCAGCTGCAGACGGGCGCCGCACGGGCGGGCCGCAGCGTCGATGATCTCGACGTCGCCGCCTGCGTATGGGTCTCGATCGCCGATGACCGGGCCGAAGCCCGGCGCCTGATGGCTCACCACATCGCCGAGTACAGCGGATCGCTGTCGGTGGAGGCGTTGCGTCAGAACGACATGGATCCCGATGAGTTCGCCCGTACCCAGCAGCTGATGCTCGAGGGTCGCACCGACGAGGCGATCGCCTCGGTGACCGACGACATGATGCGCCTGGGCATCGTCGGCGGCGTCGACGACGTGATCGAGCAGTGCGGCGCTCTCATCGAGGCGGGAGCGCGCCACATCTCATTCGGCCCGCCGATGGGCCCCGACATCGCGGCGTCCCTCCGTCTGCTCGGCGAGCGCGTGCTCCCCGTCCTGCGCGGCATGCTCTAGCCGTAGCCGCCCCACCACCCCCGATCTCGCGCGTGCGCGAGGACCCCAGAAGGAGAAATCATGCTGTACGTCTATGGCGGCATCCCCGTCGACCCCACCCGTCGCGACGAGGTCGTGACCGCCGCGATCGCCTTCCAGCAGGCGTGCCTCGCCGAAGAAGGCTGTCTCGAGTACAACCTCTCCTGGAACGTGTCGGAGCCGGACTTCTTGCGTCTGATCGAGGTCTGGGAGCCGACCGAGGCGCACGCGGTGCACACGCAGCAGCCGCACGTGCAGGAGTGGACGACGTTCATCTCGGGCGCGGCGACGGCTCCGCCGACGTTCACCAAGTACGTGGTGGATGTCGTCGGCGACTGAGTCGTCGGGGTATTATTTCATAATCAACACGGTCGTCACGCTTGCGCAACACAGCGCTCGTGACGGTGACGACCGCACGCCGAGAGGAGGTGCCGGAATGGGTATCGAGGCCAACACGCGCGACATCGAGTCCGGGATCGTGACCGACCTGCGCGAGCAGATGACCTACGGGTCATACCTCGCGCTCGACACGCTCCTCTCGGCGCAGCATCCGCAGTCGCGCCCCGAGCACCACGACGAGCTGCTGTTCATCATCCAGCACCAGACGACCGAGCTCTGGCTCAAGCTCGTGCTGCATGAGCTGAGGGCCGCGTGCTCGGCGCTCGCGGCGGACGATCTCGCGTCCGCGCTGAAGAAGATCGCCCGCGTCAAGCACATCCAGAAGTCGATGACCGAGCAGTGGTCGGTGCTCGCCACGCTGACCCCGAGCGAGTACGCGCAGTTCCGCGACTTCCTCGCCAACTCCTCCGGCTTCCAGTCGGCTCAGTACCGCGCCGTGGAATTCATCCTCGGAAACAAGCACGCACGGATGCTCGAGGTCTTCGACGGCGAGCCGGGCGCGCGGGCCATGCTGCAGCAGACCCTCGAAGCGCCGAGCCTGTACGACGAGTTCCTGCGCTACCTCTCCCGTCGTGGACATGCGGTGCCGGAGGCGCTGCTCCAGCGCGATGTCACCGTCGCCCACGTCTTCACCCCCGAGCTCGTCAGCGTGTTCCAGCACATCTACGAGAACGAGGCCGAACACTGGGCCGCCTATGAGGCATGCGAGGAGCTCGTCGACGTGGAGGACAACTTCCAGACGTGGCGATTCCGGCATCTGCGCACCGTGCAGCGCACGATCGGCATGAAGACGGGCACCGGCGGATCGAGCGGCGTGGACTTCCTCCAGCGCGCGCTCTCCCTCACCTTCTTTCCCGAACTGTTCGCGGTTCGCACCGAGATCGGACGATCATGACCTCGATCGACACCCGCCCACCGTCGACAGCATCCCTCGCCGCCGTCGACCTCGACGCGCACGATCCGCTCGCGACCTTCCGAGAGCGGTTCGTGGCCTCGGACGACCCGGCCGTCGCCGCCTACCTCGACGGCAACTCGCTCGGCCGGCCCCCGCGCGTGCTCGAGGAGCGTCTGGCCGCCTTCGTGCGCGGCGACTGGGGGACCCGCCTGATCCGCGGATGGGGCGAGGGCTGGTTCGATCTGCCGCTCACGCTCGGTGACCGGATCGCGGCGCAGACCCTCGGGGCCGGTCCCGGTCAGACGATCGTGGGCGACTCGACGACGGTT
>NZ_QFPF01000138.1 GCF_003248605.1 Microbacterium sp. | reverse complement strand
GATGGGGGCGCCGCATCGGGCAGTGGGGTCAGGGCGTGGTCTTCGCCGCCCTCGGCGGGATCGCGGCGGCGATCGCCCTGGGCGCCCGCCTCAGCAGCGAGCGTGCGGCCGAGCAGCTCAGCCGGGGCGCGCTCCAGGTGCCGGGCGGTGTCTTCGTGCTCGTGGCGGTCGGGATCGGCGTCGGCATCACGGGCGTGTCCTTCGTCTGGATGGGGGTCCGGCGCAGCTACCGCTCGCAGGTCTCGGTTCCGGATGGCGCTGTCGGCCATCTCGTCGATGTCCTGGGCATCACGGGGTTCATCGCGAAAGGAGTGGCTCTCGTCGCGGTCGCGGTGCTGCTCCTCGTGGCGGGAGTGCGCAACGAGGCCGGCTCGGCGGGCGCGCTGGATGGCGCCCTGCACGCGCTGCTGCAGCTGACTCTGGGTCCGATGCTGGTCGCACTGATCGGTGCGGGCTTCATCGCCTACGCCGTCTTCTACGTGTTCCGCGCCCGATACGCCCGACTCTGGCCGCGGTCGCCTAGCCTCGGATCATGAGCCAGGACGCGTCCGACACCGCGGAGAAAGCCGCCCGGAAGGCAGCATCCCACCCCGCCTTTCGCATGCTGGCGCGCGCCGGGTACGCCGCGAACGGCGTGGTGCACATCCTCATCGGTGCGATCGTGCTGGCGATCGCGGCGGGCGGCAGCGGCGAGTCCGACCAGTCGGGCGCCTTCACCGCCATCGCCGAGGCCCCGCTGGGGTTCGTCGTGCTCTGGGTGCTCGTGGCCGGCCTGGTCGCCCTCGGGCTCTGGTACGTGGTCGAGGGCGTGCTCGCCGACGGAGACGATGTCCGTAAGCGGTGGGCGCGCCGCGTCGGCGAATGGGTCAAGGCGATCGTGTACATCGCACTGGGCGTGAGCGCGGCCACCGTCGCCCTCGGCGCCCGACCCGACGGCGACCAGAGCGCACAGAGCGCGAGCGGCGCGGTGCTGACGATGCCCGGCGGGCCCTTCATCCTCGGAATCGTCGGAGCCGCTATCGTCATCGTCGGCGGGGCGTTCGTCGTCAAGGGCGCGACGCGGAGCTTCCGCGAGAAGCTGACGATGCCGGGCGGAACCGCGGCCCGGGCCATCACCGCGCTCGGGGTGGTCGGCTACGTCGCCAAGGGCATCGCGCTGGTCATCGTCGGGATCCTCGTCATCACCGCGGCGGTGACGGTCGACCCCGGCGCGGCGGGCGGATTCGATGAGGCCATCTCCTCCCTCATCACCCTCCCGTTCGGTCCGTGGCTCGTCGCGGCGGTCGGTGCGGGGTTCATCGCCTACGGCATCTACTGCTTCTTCCGCGCCCGGTACGCGCGCCTCTGAATCACTCCGGGCAGTCGTTCGCCGCGATCGGCACCGGAATGCCATCGAACCGCGCCTGCGTCCAACGGATGATCGTCGGAAGAAGCGCCGACCCGGGCAGCATGACACCCGTGTGATCTGAGGGCTCCAGCACCCGCACCTGGAGCGCGGCGCCCTCCGCGCACCGCTGCGCGACATACGTCTCGTAGAGACGCGGCGGGATGACCTCGTCCTTCCCGCCCCAGGCCAGCAGCACGGGAGAGGGCCACGGCCCCACGGCGGCGTTCTGCGCGAGCCGCTCCCCCAGCGCGCCCGCGCCCAGGTCGGCGTCGTACAGCGGCCGATCGGCCGAGACGCCCAGCGCGGCGAGCACCGAGACGATCACACCCGGCTCGGTCGGGCAGCGCTGCGTCATCTCTCGCACGATCGAGCGTCCACCGGATGCGACGTAGTCGTCGACCACCACATCAGGGTAGGTGTCGGCGTACGGCACGAGCACCCACGAGATCAGCACCGACAGCATCGCGGAGTCCTGATCGCGAGCGAGCTCGTCCGCCAGCGCAAGGGGGTCGGCGGCCGGAGACAGGGCCACCGTGCCGAGCACGCGGAGCTCGGGAGCGTATTCCGGGGCGACCTGCGCCGTCCACAGGGCCGCGTGTCCGCCCTGCGAATGCCCCCAGGCGACGATGCCGGGCGAGAGCCACATGCCCGGCACATCCTCGGCCGCACGGACGGCGTCCAGAGCGGATCGCGCCTCGCCCTCGCCGATCAGGTACGGAAAGACTCCCGCCGCACCCTGTCCGGTGTAGTCCGTCGCCACCACCACCCACCCCCGCGCCAGCGCCTCGTCGACATCGGGTATCGCCCAGCGCGTCGCCGAGGCATCCGCCAGGCTCGGCGCGCATCCGCGCGCGACGCCCGTCGTGCCGTGATTCCAGACGATCACCGGCCGGGGTCCGGGCGGCATGTCGGCGGGCGAGATGACGAGTCCGCTCGCGACGGCCCGCCGGCCGAGAGAGTCGGTCGTGCTGTACAGGATGCGCCGCACCTCGGCATCCGCGGGGATGCGGCCGGTGTACGGCCCCTCGCGAAGAAGCGTGCCCGGAGGGCTCGGGGGCTCGTCGGGAGGATCGTAGAAGGCGTCGACGACGGGTGCACCCTCGGCGAGCCAGGTGCTCACGCCCCAAGACCCCGCGGCGAGTCCCAGCAGCACGAGCGCGAGGACGTATCGACCCGCCGCCGCCGCGACCCGGCCGCGCCGGTCACCCGGCGCGGTGCCGAGCCTTTCGGGCATCCCGCGGAACCGCCGTGCGGCCCGCCACGTCAGCCCCGCCCCCAGCACGATCGTGCGCAGCCCGAAGGCTACCGCGACCACGAGCAGGGTGACATCGGGCCAGAGCAGGGCGAGAAGCCCGAACACCACCTGCGCGATGCCCGACGCCCCGGCCAGCACGCGCTCGCTGATCCGCCCGCGGAAGAGACCCGCAAGCGCACTGACGCCGCCCACGACGAGGAGCACGGCGATCAGCTCCGGCAGCAGATCGAGATTGCGGCCGAGCCACACCAGGATCAGGCCACCGCCTGCGATCCAGAGCACCGCCATCGCGATCGACCAGCGCCGGGGCACGTCGCGCGGGACGACGACCTCCATCACACCCGAGGCGATCGCGCTCACACCGACGTAGATCGCGAGCACCCACAGCGAGGTCAGCGGCCGCGTGACGATGAACACGCCCAGCACCACGAGCGCGATGCCGACGACGATGCCCACCCATGCCGGCGCGGTGCCGACGAGCCCGCGCACACCGCCGCGGCGGCGCGCGGTCGCGCGGGGCGGGCGGTGATCGGTCACCCGCTCCATGCTAGATCGGGCATGCGCACGAGGCGCCCTTCGACAGGCTCAGGGCGCGGCGCGCGGTCAGCGGCGCGTTGCCGGCCAAGGCGTCGCGCGCGGTCAGGGCGGCGCGTGGTCAGGGCGTCAGTCGAGCGAGCGCATCATCGGCGGCAAGCGTCTCGCGCTCGCCGGTGCGACGGTCCCACAGCTCCACCTGTCCATCCGCCGCACCGCGCCCGACGATGAGGATCCGCGGCACGCCGATCAGCTCGGCGTCGCCGAACTTCACCCCGGGCGAGACCTTCGGCCGGTCATCGAACAGCACATCCAGTCCCGCGGTCTCGAGACGGGCGCTCACCGTCTCGGCAAGATCGAAAGCGACAGCATCCCGACCCGTGGCGACGACGTGCACGTCGAAAGGCGCGACAGAGGCCGGCCAGACCAGCCCTCGCTCGTCGTTGTTCAGCTCCGCGATGTTCGCGAGGATGCGGGTGACGCCGATGCCGTACGAGCCCATCGTCACGGTGACGAGCTTGCCGTTCTCGTCGAGCACCTTCAGTCCCAGCGCCTCGGCGTACTTGCGCCCGAGCTGGAACACGTGCCCGATCTCCATTCCGCGGGCGAGCGTCACGGGGCCGGAACCGTCGGGGGCGGGATCGCCCTCGCGCACGGTCGCGACCTCGACGTATCCGTCGGCGCTGAAGTCACGGCCTGCGACGAGGGAGTGCACGTGCTTCTCGTGGGCGTTCGCCCCGGTGATCCAGGCCGTGCCGTCGACGACGCGCGGGTCCAGGACGTAGCGGATGCCGGTGGCCGATTCGCTGCCGAGCACCGCTCCCTGCGGCGACCACGGCCCGATGTAGCCCTTGACCAGCAGCGGGTGCCGCTCGAAGTCCTCGGGTGTCGCGGCCTCGACCGTCGCGGGCGCGAAGGCGACCTCGACGCGCTTGTCGTCCACGTCCCGGTCGCCGGGTAGCCCGACGACGACGAGCTCGCGGGTTCCGTCGAGGTGGGCGAGGGCGAGCACGACGTTCTTCAGCGTGTGCGCGGCGGTCCATCTTCCCTCGGCAGGCGCTTCGAGATGCGCGTTGGCGTGGTCGACGAGCGTGGCGATCGTCGGAGTGTCGGGCGAGTCGAAGACGACGGGCTCGGGCAGTCCGTCGAACGGGATCGCCTCGGGCGCGAGGGTCGTGAACGCCTCGACGTTGGCCGCGTAGCCGCCCTCGGAACGCACGAACGTGTCCTCTCCCACGGGTGTGGGGTGCAGGAACTCTTCGCTGCGCGAACCGCCCATGGCCCCGGCATCCGCCTGCACGATGACGTACTCGAGGCCCAACCGGGCGAAGATGCGCTCGTAAGCGTCGCGCTGCGCCTGATAGCTCGCGTCGAGCCCGGCGTCGGTGTAGTCGAAGGAGTACGCGTCCTTCATCGTGAACTCGCGACCGCGCAAGAGACCGGCGCGGGGACGCGCTTCGTCGCGGTACTTGTCCTGGATCTGGTAGATCGACAGCGGCAGGTCCTTGTACGACGAGTACAGGTCCTTCACGAGCAGCGTGAAGACCTCTTCGTGCGTGGGGGCGAGCAGGTAATCGGCTCCCTTGCGGTCCTGCAGACGGAACAGCGCGTCGCCGTACTCCTCCCAGCGACCGGTCTGCTCGTAGGGCTCGCGCGGCAACAGCGCAGGAAAGTGCACCTCGTACGCCCCGGCGTTCGCCATCTCGTCGCGGATGATCGTCTCGATCTTGCCCTTGACCCGAAGACCCAGCGGCAGCCACGCGAAGATCCCCGGCGCCTGCCGCCGGATGTAGCCGGCGCGCACGAGCAGCCGGTGGCTCGTGGCCTCGGCGTCGGCGGGGTCGTCACGGAGCGTGCGGAGGAAATAGTGCGAGAGACGGGTGACCACGATCGACAAGCTTAGTTCGCGGGATGCGCTCGCCCGCTCGTGCGGCGACGGTCTATGCCGTGATGACCTGCGCCGTGCCGATGCCCGCGTCGGGGCCCATCTCGTCGGCTATCCGATTCGCC
>NZ_QFPF01000057.1 GCF_003248605.1 Microbacterium sp. | reverse complement strand
AAGGGCTCGACCATCGCTTCGGTGAAGGGCGCGCTCGAAGAGGCCGGCGCGATGGAGTACACCACCATCGTCGCGGCCCCCGCCTCCGACCCCGCCGGCTTCAAGTACCTCGCCCCCTACACCGGCTCGGCCATCGGCCAGCACTGGATGTACGGCGGCAAGCACGTCCTGATCATCTTCGACGACCTGTCGAAGCAGGCCGAGGCCTACCGCGCCGTATCGCTGCTCCTGCGCCGCCCGCCGGGCCGCGAGGCTTACCCCGGCGACGTCTTCTACCTGCACTCGCGTCTGCTGGAGCGCTGCGCGAAGCTGAGCGACGAGCTCGGTGCGGGGTCGATGACGGGTCTTCCGATCATCGAGACCAAGGCCAACGACGTCTCCGCCTACATCCCGACGAACGTGATCTCGATCACCGACGGGCAGATCTTCCTGCAGTCCGACCTGTTCAACGCCAACCAGCGTCCGGCGGTCGACGTGGGCATCTCGGTGTCCCGCGTCGGCGGTGACGCGCAGGTGAAGTCGATCAAGAAGGTCTCGGGAACGCTCAAGCTCGAGCTGGCGCAGTACCGCTCGCTCGAGGCCTTCGCGATGTTCGCCTCCGACCTCGACGCCGCCTCCCGCCGCCAGCTGGCGCGCGGTGCGCGCCTCACCGAGCTGCTGAAGCAGCCGCAGTACTCGCCGTACCCGGTCGAGGAGCAGGTCGTGTCGATCTGGGCGGGCACGAACGGCAAGCTCGACTCGATCGAGGTCGAGGACGTGCTGCCGTTCGAGCGCGAGCTGCTGGACTACCTGCGTCGCAACACGACGATCCTCGACCGCCTGCGCGAGACCAACGTCCTCGACGACGACACTGTCGCCGAGCTGGACAAGAAGGTCGACGAGTTCATCCTGGAGTTCCGCTCCGGCAAGGGACAGTCGATCAACCGTCCCGGCAGCGACGAGGTCGCCGCCGCCGAGGCCGAGGACGTCAACCAGGAGAAGATCGTCAAGGGCCGTCGCTGAGCGGAACCGGTAAAGGATCATGGGCGCACAACTGAGGGTCTACAAGCAGAAGATCAACTCTGCTCAGACCACGAAGAAGATCACGAAGGCGATGGAGCTCATCGCTGCTTCGCGGATCCAGAAGGCGATGGGGCGCGTGCGCTCCTCCACACCCTTCGCCCGCGCGGTGACCCGCGCGGTGTCCGCGGTGGCGACGCACTCCAACGTCGATCACCCCCTGACGCAGGAGCGGCCCACCATCCGCCGTTCGGCCGTGGTGATCTTCGCGTCGGATCGGGGGCTCGCGGGTGCGTTCAACTCCCAGATCCTCCGCGAAGGCATGGAACTGGCGGCGCTGCTGCGGTCGGAGGGCCGCGAGCCGGTGTTCTACCTGGTCGGGCGCAAGGCCGTCGGGTACTTCCAGTTCCGACGCATCGAGGCCGCCGCCGAGTGGACCGGTGACACCGACACTCCGCAGTTCCACACCGCCGAGGAGATCTCGGCCACCCTCCTCGACGCCTACAACCGCGGCGGAGAGCAGGGCGGCGTGGATGAGATCCACCTGGTCTACAACCGTTTCGTCAGCATGATGACCCAGAGCCCCGAGACCGTGCGACTCCTTCCGCTGGAGGTCGTCGAGGCCGAGGAGGAGTCGTCGGCCCAGGTGTACCCGCTCTACGAGTTCGAGCCGGACGCCGAGACGGTGCTGGACGCCCTCCTGCCGGTCTACATCCAGAGCCGTGTCTTCAACGCGCTCCTGCAGTCGTCGGCGGCCAAGCACGCCGCGACGCAGAAGGCGATGAAGTCGGCCAGCGACAACGCCGACAAGCTCATCACCGACTACACCCGCCTGCGCAACAACGCGCGTCAGGCCGAGATCACCCAGCAGATCGCCGAGATCGTCGGCGGCGCCGACGCCCTGTCGTCGGCGAAGTAGAAACCACTTGCGAAAGAGAAGAAGACAATGACCCTCACCGCTACCGCCGAAGAGACCACGGTCGTCGGGCGCGTCGCGCGCGTCACCGGTCCGGTCGTCGACATCGAGTTCCCGCACGACTCGCTTCCTGACATCTACAACGCGCTCAAGACGACGATCGTGATCGGCGACGAGTCGACCGAGATCACCCTCGAGGTCGCGCAGCACCTCGGCGACGATCTCGTGCGCGCGATCGCCCTCAAGCCCACCGACGGTGTCGTTCGCGGCCAGGAGGTGCGCGACACCGGCGGCCCGATCACGGTCCCCGTCGGGGACGTCACCAAGGGCAAGGTCTTCAACGTCATCGGCGAGGTGCTCAACGCCGAGCCGGGTCAGACCGTGGAGGTGACCGAGCGCTGGGGCATCCACCGCAAGGCGCCGAACTTCGACCAGCTCGAGTCGAAGACCCAGATGTTCGAGACCGGCATCAAGGTCATCGACCTGCTCACCCCCTACGTGCAGGGTGGAAAGATCGGCCTCTTCGGTGGCGCGGGCGTGGGCAAGACCGTGCTCATCCAGGAGATGATCCAGCGCGTCGCCCAGGACCACGGCGGTGTGTCGGTGTTCGCCGGTGTCGGTGAGCGCACGCGTGAGGGCAACGACCTGATCCACGAGATGGAGGAGGCGGGTGTCTTCGACAAGACCGCCCTCGTGTTCGGCCAGATGGACGAGCCGCCGGGAACGCGCCTGCGCGTCGCCCTGTCGGCCCTGACGATGGCGGAGTACTTCCGCGACGTGCAGAGGCAGGACGTGCTCCTGTTCATCGACAACATCTTCCGCTTCACGCAGGCCGGTTCCGAGGTCTCGACGCTTCTGGGCCGCATGCCGTCCGCGGTCGGCTATCAGCCGAACCTCGCCGACGAGATGGGTGTGCTCCAGGAACGCATCACGTCGACGCGCGGTCACTCGATCACCTCGCTGCAGGCGATCTACGTGCCGGCCGATGACTACACCGACCCCGCACCGGCGACCACGTTCGCCCATCTCGACGCGACGACGGAGCTCTCGCGTGAGATCGCGTCGAAGGGTCTGTACCCTGCCGTCGACCCGCTGACCTCGACCAGCCGTATCCTCGACCCGCGCTACATCGGCGCCGACCACTACCGCGTGGCGACTGCCGTGAAGCAGATCCTGCAGAAGAACAAGGAGCTGCAGGAGATCATCGCGATCCTCGGTGTCGACGAGCTGTCGGAGGAGGACAAGGTGGTCGTCTCGCGCGCCCGCCGCATCCAGCAGTTCCTCTCGCAGAACACCTACATGGCGAAGAAGTTCACCGGTGTCGAGGGTTCGACGGTCCCGATCAAGGAGACGATCGAGTCGTTCGACGCGATCGTCAAGGGCGACTTCGACCACGTCGCAGAGCAGGCGTTCTTCAACGTCGGCGGCATCGGCGACGTCGAGGCGCGCTGGGCGCAGATCCAGAAGGAGAACGGCTGATCATGCCGGTCAACGTGAGCCTGGTCTCCGCGGACGCGGAGATCTGGAGCGGTGAGGCCAGCCTCGTCATCGCCAAGACCGTCGAGGGCGAGATCGGCCTGATGGCCGGGCATGAGCCGATCCTCGCCATTCTCGCCGAGGGCCAGGTGCGCATCACCCGGACGGACGGCTCGAAGATCCTCGCCAACGCCCAGGACGGCTTCCTCTCCATGGAGGCCGACGAGCTGACGATCGTGGCCGGAAACGCCGCGCTCATCGCCTGATCGAACGCATCACAACGCCGGCCGGCCCTGTGGGGAGGCCGGCGTTGTGCGTGATCGCCCCTCATGCTGATTCTGCTTCCCCCCTCCGAGACCAAGCGCCCCGGGGGTGCCTCGCGCGCACTCGACCTCGAGGCGCTGGCCATGTCCGAGCTGGACCCCCAACGACGCGCCGTCGTCGATGCCCTGGTCCAGCTCTCCGCCGACGCCGACGCCGCGGCACGGGTGCTCAAACTGGGCGCGCGTCAGCTCGCCGACGTCGAAGCCAACCGCCAGTTGCTGACCTCCCCGACTCGGCCCGCGATCGAGCGATACACGGGGGTGCTGTACGACGCGCTGTCGGTGTCGACTCTCGAGCCGGCCTCCCGCCGCTGGCTGGGCGCGCACGTGATGATCCACTCCGCTCCGTTCGGGCCGGTGGGTGCCCTCGATGCGATCCCCGCGTACCGGCTGGGCGCGGGCACCTCTCTTCCGGGGCTGCCGCCGATGCGACGGCTGTGGGCGGATGCCGTCACCCGCTCTCTCGCGCGGGCAGCACCGACCTTCGTGCTCGATCTGCGGTCGGAGGCCTACGTGGCGCTCGGGCCCGTGCCCGCGGAGGTGCCCTCGGCTTACGTGCGTGTGGTCTCCGAGGGGGAGGACGGCGCGGTCCGCGCGCTCAATCACTTCAACAAGCACGCGAAGGGTGAGCTCGTGCGGCGTCTGGCCCAGGAACGGCCGCGCGTGCGATCCGCGCGATCCCTGCAGGCGTGGGCTCGTGCCGCTGGTGTCGCGCTGCGGCCCGTCGAGGGCTCGACGACCTGGACGCTGACGATTCCCGCACCGTGACACGCGACGACGCGCCGAACCTGGGAGATTCCTGACATCGGCGGCGCACCCTCGCTAGCATGTGAGGCGCGGGCCGGGGTCGGCCCCCGAACGCGCGGCGACGTCGCGCACGATTCGTGAAGGAGCTCTTCACCATGGACTATGACTACGACGGCGGCGCAGGTGCGGCACTGGCGTTCTTGCTGATCCTTCTGCCGCTGGTGCTCATCTTCGTCCTTGCCGGATACATCATCGGCTCGTTCTTCCTGATGAAGATCTTCGAGAAGGCCGGTGTTCAGGGCAAGTGGCGCGCATGGGTTCCCGTCTACAACTGGATGGTCTTCGCCAAGCTCGGCGATCTGTCGCCGTGGGTGATGCTGGGGGCGTTCGTCGCGTCGGCGATCCTCGGCCAGGTACCCGTCCTGGGGTGGCTTCTCTCGCTCGCCTCGCTCGCGGCGCTCGTCCTGGCCGGCTGGCGCGTGGGCCTCAAGCTCGACAAGGAGTGGTACTACCTGCTGCTCTGGCTGATCCCCGGGGTCGGCGGCCTGATCTGGCTCGGCATCCTCGCGTTCGGGCAGGCGCGCTGGAATCCCGCGATCGCACCCGCACCGTGGGCCGGCAACGGCTTCCTCGCGGACCGCACGACATGGGACGGCGTGCCCGCCCAGGTCTCCAGCGGGTCGGCCGGCTACGCGGGTCCGCCCGCGGGCTACACCCCGCCGCCTGCGCCCGGCTACACGCCGCCGCCCGCACCCGGCTACGCCCCGCCGCCCGCCGGGTCCACTCCGCCGCCGGCCTCACCCGAGCCCCCGGCAGCGCCGGAGCCGCCGGCATCGCCCGACGGCCCGCCCGCCCCGCCGCGCCCCTGACACACCGAAGAAGCCCCGATCCGCGGATCGGGGCTTCTTCGCGCGGGTACCGTGGAGGCATGACGGAGATGCCACAGCGCCGTATGGGCGCCTCGGGACTGATGGTGAGTGCGATCGGACTGGGGTGCAACAACTTCGGCAGGGCGGGCACGCGCACCGAGCAGCTCGAGGGCACGCGCGAGGTTCTGGATGCAGCGCTCGATGCGGGAGTCACCTTCCTCGATACCGCGGACGTCTACGGCGCGCGGCCGGGTCTGTCCGAAGAGCTGATGGGCCACGCGCTCCGCGGGCGCCGCGAGAGGTTCGTGATCGCCACGAAGTTCGGCCACGCGCAGATTCCCGGCGGCGTCGACTCGAGCGCATCGAAGGGCTCTCGCGCGTACGTCCGGCGTGCGGTGGAGGCGTCGCTGCGTCGGTTGCAGACGGAATGGATCGACCTCTATCAGCTGCACACACCCGATCCCGGGACCCCGATCGAGGAGACCCTCGACGCGCTCACCGAACTCGTGCGCGAGGGAAAGGTGCGCTACATCGGGCACTCCAACCTCTCGGGCTGGCAGCTGGCCGAGGCGGACGCCGTCGCCCGCGCGCGCGGCACCGAGCGGTTCGTGTCGGCGCAGAATCAGTACAGCCTGCTCGCCCGGGCAGCCGAGCGTGAGGTGCTGCCCGCGGCGCAGCGGTTCGGCGTCGGATTCCTTCCCTTCTTCCCCCTGCACAACGGACTGCTCACGGGCAAATTCGCGCGCGAGGGCGGTCCGGTCGAGAGCCGCATCATGCGGCAGCGGCCGCACCTGTGGCAGCAGGCACCGTGGGATGCGCTCGACGCCTATCGTGCGTTCGCCGAGGCCAGGGATATCACCATGCTCGAGGCCACCTTCGGTTGGCTACTCGCCCAGCGGGGGCTCTCCAGTGTCATCGCGGGTGCCACCAGCGCCGATCAGGTGCGTGCCAACGCGGCGGCGACCTCCTGGACGCCCACGGCGGAGGACCTGGCCGAGATCGATCGTCTGCTGCCGCTGCCGGCCGACCCCGCCGCCGGCTGAGGTGATCCGGCGCGTCGACTCGCAGCATCCACCGTTCGCCCAGAGCGAACAGAGGCTTCCGACTAAGATGTGAAAGCCGCGCCGTGCCGAGCGCGGTCGGCGCCCGATCGCCGCACCCGAGTCGCAGACCTATGAGAGGGGTGACCGCGTGCCCGACACTGCAGCATCCGCAGACGCTCGCACGATCACCCTGACCGGTGGGGACCACCTGCAGCTGGCGTGGGCCGCGATCACCCACCAGGGCATGCGCCGCGATCTCAACCAGGATGCGATCCTGACCGCGTTCCCCCTCTTCATCGTCGCCGACGGGATGGGCGGGCACCTGGGCGGCGAGATCGCCAGCGCGAGCACCGTCGACCGGCTGGGAGCCATGGTCCACGAGGGCAAGGTGACCCCCAAGCTCATCGAACGTGCCCTGTCGCGCGCGGTCAAAGACATCGTGGCCCACCCGCAGGCCACCGACGACGGCACGGGGACGACGGTCACCGGCGTCTTCCTCGACAACAGCGCTGCCGAGCCGACCTGGGTCACTCTGAACATCGGCGACTCCCGCGTGTACCTGTTGCGCGAGGGGTCGCTCGTGCAGATCACGACCGACCACTCGGTCGTTCAAGAGCTCGTGGCCGCCGGGCGTCTGAGCCCGGAAGAGGCGGAGAACCATCCCTACGGCAACGTCATCACCCGCGCGGTCGGCCCGAGCGAGAGCGTACAGCCCGACTACGTGCGCCTGGACGTGCTCGACGGCGATCGGTTCGTCATCTGCTCCGATGGGCTGACCAAGGAGCTCACGGACTACGGCATCCGCCACTTCCTCTTCGAGCACGCCGATCCCGCCGGGGCCGTCGAGGCGATGCTGCAGGCGTCGCTCGAGAACGGGGGTCGCGACAACATCTCGATCATCGTCGTCGATGTCCATCGCTCTGGGCGCCACGGCGCAGAGCCCGACGATGACACCGACACCGCTCGCCGCGGACCTGCCAGGCGCTCGCCAGCAGACGATTCCTCCCCAGCGGCCGCACCCGAGGACTGATCCCCGGTCCGGGTGACGCGCGCGGTCCCCGCCGTGCACCACCCGTTGACTGGGCGGATGAGCCCGCCCGATGACCCCCTGACTCTGCCCGTCCCGCCCGGGGTGGGTGCCCGGCTTTCGTTGCCCGTGCTTGCTTCGCTGGCGCCCGTACTGGGCGGCATCGTGTTGTGGACGGTGACCGGCTCGGTGCTGGCGCTCTGGTTCGCCGCGCTCGGCCCCGTGATCGCGGTCGCCACACTGCTCGATCAGGTGCGCACCCGGCGCCGCGATCGGCGCGAGGGGCAGCGCGAGTACGCGCATTCTCTCGATGTCCTGGAGCGCGATGTCACCCGGCGCCATGATGAGGAACGGGAGCACCTGGATCGACGGCATCCCGATGTGGCGGGGCTGGCCGGCCGGCCCGACGAGGTGTGGCGCCCATCCCCGGACAGGCAGGATCGGCTGGTCATCGGCAGAGGATCGCGGCCGAGCGATCTCCGTATCTCCGGATCCGCGCTCGGCCGGCCAGGGGCCGAAGCGGTGCGCGCGCGTGCCGCCGTGCTGGAGCGCGCGCCGGTCGACGTGGCCTGGCGCTCGGGCGTCGCCGTGCAGGCCCCGAGGGTTCTGGGCGAGGGGATGCTGCGCGCACTCCTCCTGCAGCTGTGCTTCATCCACGGACCCCGGGCGCTGCGGGTCGTGGGGACGGCGGCACCGGGATGGGAATGGCTCGATGTGCTGCCCCACCGCGGGCCGGCCGGCGATTCGATCCCCGCGATCGCGGTGCAGCTGCCCGGAACACGTGCTCCCGCGCAGGCCACTGCCGTGCTCGCGTGGGTGCCCCCGGACGCTGTCATCGATCCTCGCTGCGCGGTGGTCGTGCAGGCGTCCGGCTTCGACGACGCGCAGGTGCGGGGAGCAGTCGTCGTCGACGACCTGCGCGTCGAGGCCGTCAGCGCGGCGCAGGCTCGCGTCGCCGCCGAGACCCTCGCCGCGCGCGCGGCGGCCCTCTACGGCACAGACGATCAGGGCGCGCCCGTGCAGTGGGCCCGGATCGCCGATGCCGGCGCCGGCGATCCGGGCGGACTCTCCGTCGCGATCGGACTCGGTGAGTCCGGACCAGTGCGGCTCGACCTCGTGCGTGAGGGCCCCCATGCGGTGGTGGCAGGCACGACCGGCAGCGGCAAATCCGAGCTGCTCACGACCTGGGTCACCGCGCTCAGCGCCGCCTACCCGCCGGAGCGCCTCGCATTCCTGCTCGCCGATTTCAAGGGCGGGATGACCTTCCAGGCGCTGGAGCGTCTTCCGCACGTGACCGGCGTCCTCACCGACCTCGACGGCGAGGGAGCTCTGCGGGCCATCGCGAGCCTGCGGGCGGAGATGCGCCGGCGCGAGCAGACCCTCGCGCAGAACGGACTGCGGGACATCGCGGAGGCCGGCGAGTCGCTTGCCCGGCAGGATCAGGGGCTGCCGCGGCTGGTCATCGTCGTCGACGAGTTCGCCGCGCTGCTCGGGGATCACCCCGACCTGCATCGGGTCTTCTCGGACGTCGCCGCCCGCGGACGCGCACTGGGCATGCACCTCGTGCTCGGCACGCAGAGAGCCTCGGGCGTCGTGCGCGATGCGCTCCTGGCCAACTGCCCGCTGCGCATCGTCCTGCGAGTGGCCGAGGCGGGCGAGAGCCGCGCGCTGATCGGCGACGACGGCGCGGCCCGCATCGATGGCGGTCCGGCCGGACGCGGGCGTGCCCTGGTCCGGCGTGCCGGCGACGACGCGCCCGTGGGTGTGCGGATCGCCCTGACCTCACCCGCCGACATCGCGGACGTCGCACGGCGTTGGACGGGAGCGATTCCGCCGCGCGCCGCCTGGCTCCCTCCGCTGCCGGAGCGCGTCTCGCTCGACGAACTCCGGGACGCGGTGGCCGACCGGCGGCGGGGCGGGGCGCTGCTCGCGCTCGCGGATGATCCCGAGGGTCAGCGGCGAACTGTCGCCGAACTGGGCGCCCACGAGGGCGGGATCGTCATCGTCGGGGGTCCGGGCAGCGGCAGGACGGGGGTGGCCGCCCTCATCGCGGCGCAGCATCCCGGATCCCTCGTCGTCCCGCGCGATCCCGAGGCGGCGTGGGACACGATCGTCGGCGCCGCGGTGCACCCGCCGGGGATGCTGGTGATCGATGACATCGACCTGCTGCTGGCACGCCTGCCCCAAGAGCATGGCGACGATGTGCTGCGACGCCTCGAGGATCTGATCCGCGATGCGGAGAAGGGGGGATGCCCCGTGGTGCTGACCGCCCTGCGTCTGACGGGCGCGCTCGGCCGGTTGGCCGAGATCCTGCCGCGACGTGCGGTGCTCGGACAGGTGCCGCGTCCGGATCGGTTCGGATCTGCCGGGGCTGCTCCGGTCAGCCGGCCGTCTCCTGGGCGCGGCATGCTCGACGGCCTCGAGGTGCAGTTCGCGCTGCCGCCGGCCGTCGTCGAACAGCGTGAGATCGAGACCGCCGAGCCGTGGCGACCCGCCGTGGTGACGATGGTCATCGCGCGCCGCCCGGGCCAGGTGGTCGACGGGCTGCGGGCGACCTGGGGGAGTGATGTCCGGGTCCTGTCGCTCGCCGACCTCACCCCGCCTGCCGCCGCGACCGCCGCGGCGGAACAGGCGGTGCCCACGATCCTGGTGGGTGACGGCGAGACCTGGCAGGTGCACTGGAGTCTGCTGCAGACGCTGCGCGCGCAGCATCCGCTCGTGGTGGACGCCGCGTGCGCGACCGAGTTGAGGGTGCTCGCGGGGGAGCGGGAGATCCCGCCCTACGCGCGGCCGGGCGCGGGCAGGGCGTGGCTGTGCGCGGACGGCGCGTCGCCGGTCCGGGTCCTGCTCGTGCCGGAGCCGGGACGGGAATGAGGCCGGCGCGCGACGTGGTGAATCCGATGCTTGCGGTGGGCGGCCCCGGTCGGACATTGTGAGCAGATGACCGCACCCACACCCGTCGATCTGTCCCGTGCACAGGGCAAGGGGCTCGCCGCCGGCACACTCGGGCTCTGGGGGTCGACCGTGATCGGTCTGGCCTCGACCGCGCCCGTCTACTCGCTCGTCGCGACACTCGGGTTCGTCGTCCTGGCGGTCGGGGCGCAGGCCCCCATCGCCTTCATCGTCGCCTTCGTGCCGATGCTGTTCATCGCGTTCGCCTACCGCGAGCTCAACCGCGCCGTGCCCGACTGCGGTACGACCTTCACGTGGGGCACGAAGGCGTTCGGCCCCGTGGTGGGCTGGCTCGGCGGATGGGGCGTCGCGGTGGCGGGCATGGTCGTGCTCGCCAATCTCGCGCAGATCGCGGGCATCTATCTGTGGGCCCTCATCGGCGACGGGTCGCTGTCCGAGAACGTGCTGCTGGTCACGGCGACCGGTGTCGTGTTCATCGCGGCCATGACCTGGGTGAGCTGGCGCGGAGTGGAGATCGGCGAGCGCATCCAGAACGTGCTGCTGGCCATCCAGTACCTCGCGCTGGCCGTGTTCGTGATCGCCGCGCTCTCGCACTACTTCGCGGGCACCGCCCCGGGTGCGACGCCGATCTCGGCGGAGTGGTTCAACCCCTTCGTGTTCACCGACTTCGACGGCTTCACCGAGGCCGTGCTGCTCGCGCTGTTCATCTACTGGGGCTGGGACACGTGCCTGGCGCTGAACGAGGAGACCCGTGATCCGAAACGCATCCCGGGGCTCGCCGCCCTGCTGACCACCGTCATCCTGCTCGTCACCTACGTCGGAGTCACGGTCGCCGCGATGATGTACGCGGGCCTGGGCGAGAGCGGCACCGGCCTCGGCAACGAGGCGAACGCCGACGACGTGTTCCTCGCGATCAAGGACGGGCTCCTCGGTCCCTTCGGCTGGGTGCTCGTCGTCGCCGTGCTGATCTCGGCGGTCTCGTCGACGCAGACGACGATTCTGCCCACCGCGCGCGGCACCCTGTCGATGGCCGCGTACAAGGCGCTGCCCAAGCGTTTCATGACCGTGCACCCGCGTTACCGCACACCGTCGTTCTCGACGATCGTGATGGGAGTCGTCGCGTCGGTCTACTACATCGGCATGACGCTGATCAGCGACAACATCCTGCAGGACTCGATCCTCTCGCTCGGCCTCGCGATCGCCTTCTACTACGCGATCACGGGATTCGCATGCGTCTGGTACTTCCGCCGCGACCTGCTCACCTCGGCGCGCGACTTCGTGTTCAAGGGGCTGCTGCCTCTGCTCGGGGCGCTCATGCTCGCGTTCGCCTTCGTGAAGTCGGCGATCGACATGTACGACGTCGACTACGGCTACACCGTCCTGCTGGGCGTGGGCGGCACCTTCGTCGTCGGCATCGGCGCCCTCGCCCTCGGCGTCGTCCTCATGCTGCTGTGGTGGGCCTTCCCCCGGTCGAAGCCGTTCTTCCGCGGCGAGAGCCTCAACCGCGACACCCCGGTTCTCGTCCCCGACGATCCCGCCGACTACAGCCGTTCGATCGACGGCGGGCTCGCGTGACCCTCGGCTGAGCCCCGCAGCACCGGGCCGCTCAGCGGATGGTGGCGGTGGGTCGTATCGCGCCGACGATCCCGGCACCGCCGGGCACATCGAGGTGCAGCGCCGGAGCGACCGCCGACTCGACCGACGCATCCAGGGCACCCGCCTCGATCAGCAGGCGCACCGCGACGATCGCCGCGGCGCGCGGCGATCCATCGAGCATCTTCAGCGCCACGGTGGTGCCATCGGGAGCCGCGGCCACCTGCACCCCCTCCGCGCCCAGCTTGGCGAAGACTCCGGCGCGCTCGGCGAGGACGGTGTCGCTCCAGCCCGGGCCGGCGATCGTCCACGGGTGGGCGAGGACCGCGCGGCGCACAGCCCCGGCGTGCCGGTGCAGTGCGAACGGCGAACGCTCGGAGGACGTCCCCACGCGCTGGATGCCCCGGGCCAGGCCCGCGAGGGTCAGCGCATGTACGGGCGCGCCGCATCCATCGATCACGCTCGCGCGCACCTTCTCGCCCGTGAGCCGCTCGATGACCTCGCGCAGATGCGCCTGCAGCGGGTGTGCGGGGTCCGTGTACCCGGCGGGCGACCACCCGTTCGCCGTGCAGGTGAGCAGCATCGCGGCGTGCTTGCCCGAGCAGTTGTGCCTCACGGCGACGGGCGCGGCTCCCGCTCGGATCGCCTCGTCGCGCGTGGAACCGTCGCCGGGCGCGGACGCCGGACATGCGAGCGCCCCCTCGTCAAGACCGGCGTTCGCGAGGATCTCGCGCACGACCCGCACATGCGCATCGGTGCCGGAGTGGCTGGCGGTGGCGAGGCCCAGGTGCTCACCCTCCAATGCGGCGCCGGCGGTCAGCATCCCCACGGCCTGCAGCGGCTTGAGGCTCGAGCGCGGGAGGATCAGGGCGTCCGGGTCGCCGAGGCGCGCACGCACGGTGCCGTCGGGGGCCAGCACGATCGCGCTGCCCGCGTGGCGGGACTCGATGAATCCGCCGCGCTCGACCACGGCGAGCTCGGCAGCGGCGTCGACGGTGAAGGTGTTCAGCACCGACCCAGCCTAGACGCGTCGCGGACCCGGCCGCCTGGCACACTGGGCACATGCACGACGCGCATCATTACCGGGTCCGGGCCACGTGGACGGGAGACCGCGGCACGGGCACCAGCGGCTACCGCGACTACGCCCGTGATGTCACCCTCGAGGTCGAGGGCAAGCCGGCCCTCCCGGCCTCGGCGGATCGGCCGTTTCGGGGCGACGCCTCGCGCTGGAATCCCGAGGATCTCCTGCTCGCCGCCCTCTCGGAGTGCCACCTGCTCAGCTACCTGCACGCGTGCGTCACCGAGGGCGTCGTCGTCGTGGGCTACACGGACGACGCGAGCGGAACGATGGTGCTCGACGGCCGCGGAGGCGGCGCCTTCACGGAGGTCGTGCTGCGGCCCCGCGTGGTCGTCGCCGAGACGAGCATGGTGGATGCCGCCACCCGGGCGCACGCGCAGGCACACGAGTGGTGCTTCATCGCGAACTCGGTGAACTTCCCCGTGCGGCACGAGCCCGAGATCGCGGTCGTGGGAAACGTCGAGGAACTTGACCCATGAGTCGTAGGACGCGATGAGTGCGACCGAGCGATTCTTGCCAGGATCTGCTAGATAAACCTTGCAGAAGGAAGCCATATTGAAAGGAATAACTGGCAGAAAGGCCGTCAGGTGGTTCAGCGACGTTCAGTGAAGCGCGAGCGCGAGCTCCGGGAACTTGGAGCAAACGTCCGTCGATGGCGCAAACTCAATGGCCTCAGCACCGTCGCACTTTCCGAACGCGCCGCCGTCACAAGGGAAACTCTGAAACACCTCGAGGAAGGGACTGGTGCCGTCCGTATCGACAGCCTGTTCGCTGTACTCGGCGCTCTAGGTATCGCTGACACGGTCGCGCGCGCAACCAGCCCGCACAACAGCAGCTCTGCACGCGCGCGAATGGACGACATCATCGGTTCGGGCGGCCAGCTGTGAGAGAGGTCGAGGTCTACCTCGGAGAGACAGAGCCGTCCCGGCTTGTCGGAGTACTTCGGCCATCATTCAGTGGCGGAGTGCTGGCGTCGTCATCGTTCGAATACGACTCGGACTACCTGTCGACAGGCTACGGGTTATCGCCGGATCTTCCCTTGCAGCCGGGACGCATATGGGCGCCAGAGTCGAACACGTTGTTCGGGGCGTTCGCCGACGCGTCACCGGACGAATGGGATCAGCCAATCATCCATGCCGCTCGCGCCCGTGCAGCCAAGAACGATGGTGTTCGGCCGGGCCGTATCAGCGAGTTCGACTATCTGCTCGGCGTCTCGGATATGACCCGCATGGGCGCCCTCCGAATGAAGGAACCCGGATCGGACGTCTGGCTATCCTCCGGTGACGGTGTTGCCGATATGTACGAGCTCCCGCGGATCCTCGCGGCGGCCCGCCGCTACGAAGCTCACGAGGCCACGGACGAGGACATCGCATACCTCAACGGTGTCGCCACCAGCCCCGGCGCCGTCAGGCGCTCGCCCCAAAGCCAATCTGCGGCTTGATACCGGCCAGCTTGGGCTAGCGAAGCTCCCTCATTCGAAAGATGGCGAGCGGGTTATCCGGGATCTCCTGGACGCCGCAGACGCGTTCCAGCTTCGACGGGAGGAGGCCGCAGAGATCGCAGCGTCGGTTGCGTCCGCTGTCGACGGTTGGAGCGACCTTGCTCTAGAGCTTGGCGTTCCGACGGAGGAAATCCGTGCGATGTCCACCGCGTTCGACGCCGACCAGAGGAAAGCTGCCAAAGCCGCCTGAGCCGCGGTCCACCGATTGGGTGGGTGGGCGGGATCGTGATATCCGCGACCGGCATGCAGGCCGGGAACGCGGTGATGTCACATATAGCGACGCGCTAGACCCGCTCGTGAGGCAGGACCTGCTTGAGGCGCTCGACCGCGCCATGAGCGGGGGCCTCGTTGTACTCGTGCGCGAGCTCCTGCCCCGAGAGGGCGTGGATCGCCGCCATGATCTCGTCGGTGGCGGCCCGACGGGCGCGCCCAGAGGTGGCCGCACCGTGCCCGCGGACGTCGATCGGCTCGCCGAAGCGAACCGTGATCCGCTTGCCGCGCACCGGCATCCGCGCACCGACGGGCATCACTTCGTCCGTGCCGACGAGTCCGACGGGGACGACCGGGGCGCCCGTCTGCAACGCGAGGAAGGCGGCGCCGGTGCGGCCCTTGTACAGCCTTCCATCCAGAGACCGCGTGCCCTCGGGGTACAGCGCCACGGCCTTGCCCTCCTCGAGCAGCAGTCGTTGCTGATCGAGCGCATCCAAGGCCGCCTGGCCGGCGCCGCGGCGCACCGGGATGGCTCCGATGGAGGTGAAGAACTCGCGCTTGGCCCAGCCCGCAAGGCCCGTGCCTTCGAAGTACGAGGACTTGGCGAGGAAGTGCACGGGGCGGGGCGCGGCCACGGGGATCGCGATCGAATCGATGAAGGAGAGGTGGTTGCTCGCGAAGATCACGGCGCCCTTGCGGGGCACGAGGTCACGGCCCTCGACGTGCGGGCGGTAGATCATTCGGGCGAGCGGGGCGATGAAAAAACGCCCGACGGCATACGTCCAGGTCATGGCGTGGGCGGGTTCGGCCGCGGGTTCCGCGGCATCGACAGGGGGCTTCGGCGACTCCGCGGCAGTCATCCTTCGAGGGTATCGCGGCGCGCATGGCCGCGGAGGCATGCGCTCCTCGTCCGTGCCGGGGAGCGGCGTCGACGGGGTGGGCGCCGCGTTCAGGCGCGTCAAAGGAAATTCCGACAGGATGGAGGTTCCACCCCGCGAACACATCGAGGTACATCCGTGCGCATCCGCCCGCTCGCCGCCGTCTCGGCACTCGCCCTCTCCGCCCTCGTGCTGGCCGGATGCTCGGGATCCGCCGACCCCGAGGAGTCCGGTTCCGCCTCCGGCGATCTGTGCGAGGTCGCCGCCCCATCGGGTGCGGCATCCGAGGCCGTGACCGTCGACGGCGAGCCCGGCGAGGTGTCGACGGCGAGCTTCGACGCGGGGCTGGAGGTCACCGAGCTCGAGCGCACGGTCGTGAGCGAAGGCGACGGCGAGGAGCTTGCAGACGGCGATCTCGTCCAGTACGCGCTGAGCGCCTTCTCGGCCGACACGGGCGATCGGCTCGGCGACATCGGCTATGCGGAGGGCGAGGTTCTGCCCTCCTGACCGAGGCGACCGAGACGACCGCCGCCGTCGCGGCCGAGGTCTACATCCTCGACGTGATCGGGGTGACCCCGACCGCAGCCTGGGGTGAAGAGCAGGAGCCCGTCGACGGGATGCCGACGGTCGAGATCGGGGAGGACGGCGAGCCCAGCATCACCGTGCCCGAGGGCGATGCGCCCACCGACGTGCAGCTCGAGGTGCTCAAGCAGGGCGACGGCGCGATCGTCGAGGCCGGCGACAACGTGCTCGTGCAGTACACGGGCGTCGCCTGGTCGGACGGTTCGGTCTTCGACTCGAGCTGGGAGCGCGGGGCGCCCGCGAGCTTCTCCACGTCCGGTGTCGTCGACGGCTTCCGTCAGGCGCTCGAGGGCCAGGCCGTCGGTTCGCAGGTCGTCGTCGTGATCCCGCCCGAGTTCGGGTACGGCGCGTCCGAGGGCCACGAGTTGCAGGACGAGACCCTCGTCTTCGTCGTCGACATCCTCGCGACCCAGCATCTCGCCGCCTGACACCGACGGGGCCCGTGCGAGCCTAGGCTGGCGGGGTGCGACGCGTCATCATCCTCGGCTCCACCGGTTCGATCGGCACCCAGGCGATCGAGGTGATCCGAGCCAACCCCGACCGATTCGAGGTCGTCGGGCTCGCAGCCGGCAGTGACCGTGCGGGTGTGTCCGCGCAGGCGGATCTGCTCCACGTCGATCACATCGCTCTCGGGGCGCTCGAGGCCGAGCAGCTCGTGCGGGACGTTGCATGCGACGTGGTGCTGAACGGGATCACGGGCTCCGTGGGCCTCGGGCCGACGCTCGCCGCGCTCGAGGTCGGCGCGACGCTCGCACTCGCGAACAAGGAGTCCCTCATCGTGGGAGGCGACCTCGTCACGGCGCTCGCGGCGCCCGGGCAGATCGTGCCCGTCGACTCCGAGCATTCGGCGATCGCTCAGTGTCTGCGCTCGGGCGAACGTCACGAGGTCGCCCGGCTCGTGCTGACGGCATCCGGTGGTCCTTTCCGCGGGCGCTCACGGGACGATCTGGCGGGCGTGACACCCGCGCAGGCCCTGGCGCACCCCACGTGGGACATGGGTCGGGTCGTGACGACGAACTCGGCGACCCTTGTCAACAAGGGCCTCGAGGTGATCGAGGCTCACCTGCTCTTCGGCGTCGAGTACGCCGACATCCACGTCGTGGTGCACCCGCAGTCGATCGTGCATTCGATGGTGGAGTTCGTCGACGGTTCCACGATCGCCCAGGCGTCGCCGCCCGACATGCGGCTGCCGATCTCGCTCGGCCTGGACTGGCCCCGCCGCGTGGGGGGAGTGGGGCGTCCCCTCGACTGGCGGACCGCCTCGTCGTGGACGTTCGAGCCGCTCGACGAGGAAGCCTTCCCGGCGGTGGCTCTGGCCAAGCGGGTCGGACGCGCGGGCGGCACCTATCCCGCCGTGTTCAACGCCGCGAACGAGCAGGCCGTCGACGCGTTCCACGAGGGGCGGCTGTCGTTTCCGGGCATCGTCGAGACGGTCGCGCGCGTCGTCGACGACCACGAGGCCCCCGCCGCGCTCACCCGCGAATCACTGTCCGCGGCCGAGGAGTGGGCGCGCGCTGCGGCGGATCGGGCAATCGCTGCGGCCTGACGGCACGTCGCCCTTCCGCAGACCTCAGGCCTCGTCGGGATACGGTACCGGCCAGTGCGGATCGGGTACCGGCCAGCCCGCGTCTCGCAGCGCCCGGCGGGCCAGCTCACGGGCCGAGTACGGGGTGCGCACACCGCGGATGTCGCGGTAGTCCTGGTGACCGGGGCCCGCCCACAGGATCGCGTCGCCCTCGCCGACCATTCCGACCGCCTCGACGATCGCTCGCTCGGGAGGGGAGAACTCGTGGATGACGGCATCCGGGCGTGCCCGACGCGCACCCTCGATCAGAGTCGCGCGGATGGAGTCCGGGTTCTCGAAGCGGGGGTGGTGATCGGTGACCACGAGGATGTCGCTGCCCTGGACCGCGGTGCGCCCCATGTCGTGGCGTTTCGTCGCGTCGCGGTCGCCGTCGGCGCCGAAGAGCATGAGGACGCGACCCGGCGTGACACGGCGCACGGCCGCGAGCGTCTTCTCGAACGCATCGGGTGAGTGGCCGAAGTCGACGTACACCGCGGGTCCGCGCTCGCCGGACACGCGTTCCGTGCGTCCGGGCAGGTACGCCCGGATGGCGCCGTCGCGGGCGAGCGCGTCGGCGATCCGCGGCCACGTGTAGCCGGCTTCGAGCAGCATGACGATCGCCAGACCCGCGTTCGCCGCCATGTGCGGACCGATGACGGGCACGGTCGTCGTGAGCGCCCCCGCCGGCCCGCGCAGGGTGAACGAGGTTCCGGACTGGCTCTCCTCGTGGATCTCGACGACCCAGTCGGCGGCGGCCGCGGCCGCCGCGTCATCGGCGATGGCGGGTGTGCCGATCGTGACGACGGGGATGCCGGCGCTGCGCACCACCTCGGCGCCCGCCACCGAATCGAGGGACACGACGCCGCGACGCGCGCGGTCCGGCTGGAAGAGCGGCAGTTTCGCCTCGAGGTACTCGCGCATATCGGCGTAGTCGTCGAGGTGGTCGTGGCTGAGGTTGGTGAAAGCGGCGACGTCGAACATCAGCCCGTCCACGCGGTGACGGCTGAGGGCCTGCGCGCTGACCTCGACGGCGACCGCCTCGACGTCGCGCTCACGCATGAGCGCCAGCAGCGCGTGGAACTCCGAGGCCTCGGGCGTCGTCAGGCGCGACACGATCACCTGCCCGGCGATGTGGCGCTCGGCCGTCGAGCTCAGCCCCGTCGTCACGCCCAGCTGCTCGAGCAGCCCGCCGAGGATGTGCGACGTGCTCGTCTTGCCGTTGGTGCCGGTCGTGCCCAGAAGGAGAGGGAGATCGTCGCCCGGACCCGTGCCGTATACCCACGCCGACAGCTCACCGAGCAGGGCCCGCGGATCGCCGACGATCACGATCGGTATCGTCGCGTCGTGCGCCAGCGCTGCACCCTCTGCATCGGTGATGAGGGCGACGGCGCCCTTCTCCGCGGCCTGCGACGCGAGTTCGGCGCCGTGCCGGTTCACGCCGCGGATGGCGACGAAGGCCTCGCCCGCGCGCAGGTCGGACGTCGCGAGCGTGATCCCACGCAGCTCGATGCCGTCCGCATCGCCGGTGGTCTCGTCGCCGAATCGGGCAGCCAGATCGGTGAGACGGCGAACGGGGGGACGCTCGGGGCGCAGCACGGGTGGCAGGCGCGGCGCGGGCGTCGTGGGGGAGTCAGGCGTGGGGGTCGGCATGGCGCTCCCATTCAACCAGACCGCCCCGGCCGAGCCGGGTGCGACGGGGATGCCGCGCGCGTCGTGCGCGCAGCATCCCCGTGCCCTCAGGCGCGACGGCGCAGGGCGAGGAGCGCGACGACGAGCGCACCCGCGCCCAGCACGAGGCCGCCCGCGCCGAGCACGATCGGCAGGGGTGAGGTGTCGTCCGCGGTCGTCTGCCCGGTCGCCTCCTCGGTGCCGCCCGAGTGGTGATCCCCACCGTCCTCGGCGGCCTCGGCGACCGTCACCGTGGGAGCGGGGGAGTCCAGGTCGTGCGGGTCCTCGCCGTCCTCCGCGATCTCGACCCACGCGGTCTCGCCGACCTCGCAGATCTGCGTGACGGGGAACGCCAGCGTCTGGCCCCCGGCATCCGCCCCGTACTGCACGCCGAGGGTGACGGCTGAGCGCAGTCCGTCGGGCACGGCTTCGTCGGCCGTGTACATGACGCGCTCGACGGGACCGTCTTCGCCGTCGCGGAAGACCTCGACGCTCCAGCCCGGCTCGATGGTGGCGGCGACCGAGCTCATGCCGTCGGGGATCTCGATGTCGAGGGCGGTCGTCGAGGCGCCGTCGCAGCCGTGGCTGAAGGCGAAGGTGAGGGTGCCGTATCCCCCCGCGGTGGCCTGCGCATCCGGCGTGGCGGTGACGTGGGCCTGCGCGGCCAGGGGAGCTGCGAACACGAGGCCCGCGGCCACGGCGGTACCGATGCCGATCCTTGTGAGGGCGCGACGGCGGGCGGCTGCGCGGGGCGCGGGGTTGCTGATGGTGGTCATTGCTGTTCTCTCTCTGGCTTCACCGGTCGGCGGCGCCGTGTCCGGTGCATTCGTGGTCGACCCCCGACCGGATGGTCGGGGGCGGGTCACGCGACGCTGAGGTCGCCGGAGAGAGCCGGGGGGCCGCGCCGTGAGAGGCGGGCGAGCTGGGGGCGCCGACGTCGGCGGGGGGTGAGGGGGCGCGGCGCCAGACGGCGGAAGACGGGCGGGAACGGTGCCGCCGGGCCCGCGCGCAGCGCCAGCCGCACGAACCAGCGTGCGATCGCGCGGGCAGCGTGTTCCCCGTGCCGCAGCAGCACGAAGGCGGCGGCCGCGGCGACGAGGTGCGCCGCCAGCATGGGCGTCCCGTCAGCGCTGACGGGCTCCGTCATGGTGGCGACGGTGGATGCTGTCAGCCCGTGCTCGTGCCCACCGCCGGGGTGCAGCGGCGTCCAGCCCGAGGTCGCGGCGAACGCCGCGTGCAGCGCGCCCTGCGCGACGAGCACGGCGATCGCCAGGCCGAGCCGGCCGAGGCGACGGCCCACGATCAGCGTGCACAGCGGCCAGACCAGCACGGCGACCGCCGCGATCACGAGAGCGTCGGGAGCGCTGCCGCCGCCGACCGTGTGCGAGACCGCTGCCAGCAGGACTGCCGTCGCGGCAGCGCCGGCACCGCGCAGTGCGCGCAGCTGGCGTGCGGTCACGGCGGCTCCTCGGGACGATCGGGTTCGCCCGCGGATGGGGCGCGGGCATACGGACATCAATCTACCCGCGGTCTCGCGCTCGGCTCGCGGCGAGACGACATTTCTGCAGCGAACCACCATCCGTCGGATGTGGGGTCGCTGCAGAAATGGAGGGTCGGTGCGCGCGAACCGGCACCCGCGCTCCCGGCAACCGCAAAGCAAAGCGGGGGTAGCGTGTGCGTGTGACGACCGTGCTCGCCTACATCCTCGGCATCCTCATCATCGTGGTGGGCCTGGCCGTGTCGATCGCGCTCCACGAGATCGGACACCTCGTGCCGGCCAAGAAGTTCGGGGTGCGCGTCGGTCAGTACATGATCGGATTCGGGCCGACCCTCTGGTCGCGCCGGTTCGGCGAGACCGAGTACGGGTTCAAGGCTCTGCCGCTCGGCGGGTACATCTCGATGGCCGGCATGTATCCGCCCACCCCCGCCGAGCGCCTCGCGGCCCAGGGCGCGCCGCCGCGCAACGGACGAGCGGGTGGCGGGTTCTTCGCGACCATGGTGCAGGACGCCCGCACCGCCAACGACGACACGATGCAGGGCGCCGACGACGACCGCGTCTTCTACCGGCTTCCGGTGTGGAAGCGCGTCATCGTCATGCTGGGCGGTCCGCTCATGAACCTGCTGCTGGCGATCGTCCTGTTCGCGATCCTCTTCACGGGGATCGGCGTGCAGACGGCGTCGACCACCGTCGCCACGGTCAACGAGTGCGTGGTGCCCGCCGGATCCGCCCAGACCGAGTGCGCGCCGGGGGATCCCGCCAGTCCCGCCGCGGCCGCGGGCCTGCTCCCGGCAGATGAGATCCTCGCGATCGATGGCGTGGCGGTGTCGAGCTTCGACGAGATCTCGGCGATCATCCGCGACAGCCCCGGCATCCCCCTCTCCTTCCTCATCGAACGAGACGGCGCCGAGCAGACGCTGACGGTCACTCCGCTGCTGGCCGAGCGGCCCGTGTACGACGACGCGGGGATGCCGGTGGTGGGCCCCGACGGTGCGCCCGAGACCGTCGAGGTCGGCTTCGTGGGCTTCGCGCCGACGTCCGAGTTCGAGCCGCAGCCCATCTGGGCGGGGCCTGAGGCGGCGTTCGCGAACGTGGGCGCCGTGGCCGAGATCATCGTGCAGCTGCCCGTCAAGCTCTACGACACCGCCGCCGGTCTGTTCACCGGCGCCGAGCGGGACCCGGACGGGCCGCTCAGCGTCGTCGGTGTGGGGCGCCTGGCGGGGGATGTCGCCGTCGCGGACGCGCCGGTGCTCAACCGCGTGGCGGCGATCGTCGGGCTGCTGGCCTCGCTGAATGTGGCGCTGTTCGTCTTCAATCTGATCCCTCTGCTGCCGCTCGATGGTGGGCACATCATCGTCGCGCTCTGGGAGGGCGCCAAACGCGCGTGGGCGAAGGTCTTCCGTCGCCCCGCCCCCAAGCCCGTCGACGCGACGCGGCTCGTGCCTGTGACGTTCGTCGTCGTCGTCGTCCTGCTGATCGGCATGGGGGCGCTGCTGATCATCGCCGACCTCTTCAACCCGGTCCAGCTGCTCTGAGGCCGGGGCCGCCTCCGCTGTCTGTGGCGTGCGGGCGCATAGATTCTGGCGTTGGGGCGTCAGAACGACGTTGGGGCGTGCAGCAGCGCGCCCCAACGTGATTTCGACGCCCCAACGCCCGAGGGAGACGCCCCAACGCCCGAGGGAGACGCCCGACGCCCGAGGGGGACGCCCGACGCCCGAGGGGGACGTCCGAACGCCCGAAGGGGATGCCCGACGCCCGAAGGGGGGTGTTGAGCGGGAACGAGCGCCCGAGCGGGAGCAGGCGTCGACGGGGGTGAGGCCGGGCTCAGGCGTCGACGGGGGTGAGGGCGTGCGCGACGAGGCGTTCGAGAGTCTCGATGCCATCGCGCGACAGGATCGATTCGAGGTGTCCCTGCACCGAAGCGAATCCCGGACCCCGCAGCGCGTACACATCTCCCGAGACCTCGTCGGCGGCGACCTCCGCATCCCCGACGCGGCGCGTCCCTGGGGCCACTCGCGCGGTGAAGGTGTTGTAGAAGCCGATCGAGGCGTCCTGCCCGAAGATGCCGACACGCAGCTGCAGCCCCTGATGCGGGCGCGAGAGCGGGGCGAGGGGGATGCCGAGTTCGGCCGCCAGGATCTGGTGGCTGAGACACACGGCCAGCAACGCGCGGCCCGACGCGCGTCGCGCACCGACGACCTCGCGAAGGCGACGCATGCGGGCGCTTGTCGCATCGAGGGGATCGCCGGGCCCCGGGCCCGAGACCAGCAGTTCGGCGGCATGGATGTCGTCATCCGTCACCGCGTCCCACGCGACGATGCGGGTGTCCAGGCCCAGATGGCGCAGCTGGTGGGCGAGCATCGTCGTGAAACGGTCCTCGGCATCGATGACAAGCGCGCGGTGTCCCGCGAACGGGCCGTGCACGCCCGAATGCTGGGGATTCATCCAGAAGGGAGCCAGCCGCGAGTTGCGGGAGGCCAGCAGAGCGGCGATGTCGGGGTCGTCGGCCAGCGCGGGGCGTTCGGCGGTCGGTGCGTCCGGATCGATGACCGGCTCGTCGCGCTCGACGGCACCGATCGCACCCAGCACGCCCGCAGCCTTGCCGTGGGTCTCACCGACCTCCCCGTCCGGATCGGAATGGCGCACGAGCGTGGCGCCGACGGGCACGCGAAGGCGACCGTCCTCGATGTAGGCGGTGCGGATGAGGATGGGGGCGTCGAGGTCGTGGGTCTGTGCCCCGGCGATGTCGGTCGCCGGCGAGAAGAGGGCGGCGACACCCGAATAGTAGCCGCGCGGGGCGCGCTCGTGGCGGCGGATGACGGCGCACGCGTTCTGCATGGGCGATCCCGTGACGGTGGGGGCGAACATCGTCTCGCGCAGGATGTCGCGCGGATCGAGCGTGCTGCGTCCGCGCAGCATGTACTCGGTGTGCGTGAGGCGCGACATCTCCTTGAGGTGAGGCCCGGTGATGCGCCCGCCGTCGGAGCACACCGCGCTCATCATCTTCAGCTCCTCGTCGACCACCATGAACAACTCCTCCGTCTCCTTGGTGTTCTCGAGGAAGGCGCTGAGGGTCTCGGCGGTGGCGCCGCCGCGGGGGTGGCGGAAAGTGCCGGAGATGGGGTTCATCGTCACGACGCCCGCGCGCGCGCTGACGTGCGCTTCGGGGCTCGCGCCGACGGCGACGTGGCCGGGGGTCAGGACGGCGAAGGTCCAGTAGGCGCCGCGCTCCTGCTGGAGCAGGGCGCGGAACCAGGTCAGGGCGGCTTCGCGCGGATCGGCGTCGACGGCCGCGGTGAAATCGCGTCGGATGACGAAGTTGGCTCCTTCACCACGACCGATCTCGTCGGAGATGACCCGTCGCACGATCGCGGCATACTCGTCGTCGTCGATGTCGAAGCCGGCGTCCGCGAGCGCGACCGGCTCGGACGGAAGCCGGTTGATGGCGGCATCCCGCGCGAGCACGGCGCGCTCGCCGACGATCACGCAGCGCAGCGGGGCTCCATCGTCGTGGCAGGCGAATCCGCGCTCGCGAACCTGCCGGAACGGCACGAGAGCAAAAACCTCCTGCGGAGCACCCGACCCGGAGTGCAGGGGGATGTCGGCGAGCTCGGACACATCGACCACGTCGCCGGTCATCACCTCGACATCGCCGCCCTCGCGCGCGATCAGCACGAGCGGGGCCTCGGGATCTGCGCGCAGCCGCTCGATGAGGGCATGGCCGTCGGCGCTCGTGCGCGGTCGCGGGGTGGTCATCAGGGTCCTCACGTGGTCGTGGCCCGCGCGGTGGTCTCGCAAACGAAAAGACCGCCCCGGCGGGCGGTCTGGATTCGTGCTGTTCGAACTCGCCGCCTAGGAGGCGGGCCACCAGGTGAGCGTCGCGAACATGGCGTCACGATATCACGGCGACCCCCGGCATCCCGAGCACCCTCGATCCTCCGAAGCGGCGGCGCGCGGGCCCCGTCGGGGTGCCAGCGCGTAGGCTGGAGGACGTGCCAGCCGTGAACATCGGGATGCCGAAGGTCCCTCACACCCTCGCCCCGCGTCGCAAGAGCCGTCAGATCAAGGTCGGCAAGGTGCTCGTCGGTGGTGACGCGCCCGTCAGCGTGCAGTCCATGACGACGACGCCGACGACCAACATCAACGCGACGCTGCAGCAGATCGCCGAGCTCACGGCGTCCGGCTGCGAGATCGTGCGCGTCGCCGTGCCCTCGCAGGACGACGCCGACGTGCTGCACATCATCGCGGCGAAGAGCCAGATCCCGGTGATCGCCGACATCCACTTCCAGCCGAAGTACGTCTTCCAGGCGATCGACGCGGGATGCGCCGCCGTGCGGGTCAACCCGGGCAACATCCGCAAGTTCGACGACCAGGTGGGTGCGATTGCGGCCGCCGCGAAGGCCGCGGGCGTGTCGCTGCGCATCGGCGTGAACGCCGGATCGCTCGATCCGCGGCTGCTGGAGAAGTACGGCAAGGCCACGCCCGAGGCGCTCGCCGAGAGCGCGCGGTGGGAGGCCTCGCTCTTCGAGGAGCACGACTTCCACGACTTCAAGATCTCGGTCAAGCACAACGATCCCGTCATCATGGTGCAGGCCTACCGACTGCTCGCGCAGATGGGGGACTGGCCGCTGCACCTGGGCGTGACCGAGGCCGGGCCCGCATTTCAGGGCACCATCAAGTCGGCGACGGCCTTCGGCATCCTTCTCGGCGAGGGTATCGGCGACACCATCCGCGTCTCGCTCTCGGCCCCGCCCGCCGAAGAGGTCAAGGTCGGACACCAGATCCTGCAGTCCCTGAACCTGCGCGAGCGCAAGCTCGAGATCGTGTCGTGCCCCTCGTGCGGGCGCGCCCAGGTCGACGTGTACACCCTCGCCGACAATGTGACCGAGGGCCTGAAGGACATGACCGTGCCGCTGCGCGTCGCCGTCATGGGCTGTGTCGTCAACGGCCCCGGTGAGGCGCGCGAGGCCGACCTCGGTGTCGCATCCGGCAACGGCAAGGGGCAGATCTTCGTCAAGGGCCAGGTCATCAAGACGGTGCCCGAAGCCGACATCGTCGCGACCCTCATCGAGGAGGC
>NZ_QFPF01000137.1 GCF_003248605.1 Microbacterium sp. | reverse complement strand
GCCGAGTCCGCCGACGCCAAGGCTGCGAAGGTCTGACGCCATGGCCGGTGAGACCATCATCACCGTGGTCGGCAACCTGACCGCCGATCCCGAACTGCGCTACACGCAGAACGGGCTCCCCGTCGCGAACTTCACGATCGCGTCGACGCCGCGCAACTTCGACCGTGCCGCGAACGAGTGGAAGGACGGAGAAGCGCTGTTCCTCCGCGCGAGCGTGTGGCGCGAGTTCGCCGAGCACGTCGCCGGCTCGCTCACCAAGGGCTCGCGCGTGATCGCGACCGGTCGCCTCAAGCAGCGCTCATACGAGACGCGCGAGGGCGAGAAGCGCACCGCGATCGAGCTCGAGATCGACGAGATCGGCCCCTCGCTGCGCTACGCGACCGCTCAGGTCACGCGCGCGTCGAGTGGCGGCGGCGGTGGCGGTCAGAACCGCCAGCAGGTCACCGAAGAGCCGTGGGCGACGCCCGCATCGACGAACGCGGGCGGCAACGCCTCGTCGGGCGCCGACGCGTGGAGCACCCCCGGGTCCTACGGCGACGACACCCCGTTCTAAAGAAGACAAGATTCCGGATGCCGCATCCGGTCTGCCCGCGAGCCGAGAGGCGCGCCGGGCGACTGGCCGGGCCGCAGCATCCGACCTCACACCTGAAGGAAGACCATGGCTGGAAAGTCCAGCGGCGATCGCCGCAAGCCGCGGAAGGGCGCGAAGAACGCCGCCCCCGCGAAGCCGACCCGCGTCGGCGTCATCGACTACAAGGATGTCGCCACGCTTCGCAAGTTCGTCTCGGAGCGCGGCAAGATCCGTGCCCGTCGTATCACCGGTGTCTCGGTGCAGGAGCAGCGCCTCATCGCGACCGCGATCAAGAACGCCCGCGAGATGGCGCTCCTGCCCTACGCCGGCGCCGGCCGCTAAGGAGTAACCCATGTCGAAGCTGATTCTCACGAACGAGGTGGCCGGACTCGGCAGCGCCGGTGACGTCATCGAGGTCAAGAACGGGTACGCCCGCAACTACCTCATCCCCCAGGGCTTCGCCGTCGCGTGGACGCGCGGTGGCGAGAAGCAGGTGGCGTCCATCCGCGCCGCCCGCGAGGCCCGCGCCATCCACGACCACGAAGAGGCCGTGGCGCTGAAGAACACCCTCGAGGGCACCAAGGTGCGCCTGGTCGTCAAGGCCGGCGCCGAGGGGCGCCTGTTCGGCTCGGTCAAGACCGATGCCGTCGCCGACGCCGTCAAGGCCGCGGGCCTGGGCGAGATCGACAAGCGCAAGGTGCACTTCCCGTCGCCGATCAAGTCGGTGGGCGAGCACGAGGCCACGGTCCGTCTGCGTGACGACCTGACCGCCGTGATCACCCTCCAGGTGATCGCCGCCAAGTAAGCGCAGCGCTTCTGCGCACGCGGATGCCGCGGAGCCCCTCGGGGTCCCGCGGCATCCGTCGTTTGGGTGCGTCGCTCCCTGGGTCTGGGGGAGTCGCTCTTCGACGTTGGGGCGTCAGCGCCACCGTGGGGAGTCGCTCTTCGACGTTGGGGCGTCAGCGCCACCGTGGGGCGAGCTGCTCCGCGCCCCACGGTGATTTCGACGCCCCAACGCCGTCGGGGTGCCGACTCGACGGGTCAGCGCCGCGAGTGAGCTGTCCGGCCGAGCCGCAGGCCGAGGCCCACGGCGATCGCCGCGACGCCCACGGCCAACGCGAGCAGCGCAGAGCCGCCGTTGCCGCCCGTCTGCGCCAGTTCAGCGCCCGCGGGTGTGCCGACGACCGAGGCGAGGCCGCCGGTCACCATCGCCCCGTCCGTTCCGTCGACGGGGGTGCCGGGGATCGCCGGGTCGCCCGGCTCCCCCGGGTCGGTCGTGCCCGGGTCGGTCGTGCCGGGGTCGCCCGGGTCGGTCGTGCCGGGGTCGCCCGGGTCGGTCGTACCCGGGTTCGTCGGGCCGGTGACGGGTTCGGTCGTCGTGCTGTCGCCGATGACCGAGATGGCGTTGCCGCCGACGGTCACGGGAGCGACGAGGGGCAGGCTGAGCTGCGTTCCACCCAGGATGCTGTCCGCACCGCTCGTCGCCGGGCCGGTTCCGTCGGTGCCCGCTGATCCGGGGATCGCTCCACCCGATGTCGCGCCCGCGGATGCGCTGTCGCCGAGCACCGACACGGCGTTGCCGCCGACGGTCACGGGTGCGGCGACCGGCGCCGCGAGCTGAGTTCCGCTCAGGATGCTGTCGTCACCGCTCGTCGTCGGGCCGGTTCCGTCGGTGCCCGCTGGTCCGGGCACCGCACCGCTCGACGTCGCGTCCGCAGAGGCGCTGTCGCCGAGTACCGAGACGGCGTTGCCGGCGACCGTGACGGGCGCGGTGATCGGCGCGATCACCTGGGTGCCTCCGGCGATCGCGTCATCGCCCGAAGTGGTCGGTGCGGCAGCATCCGTCGTGGCCGGTTCGGCTGGAGCCGGAGCTGGAGCCGGAGCTGGAGCCGGAACCGCCGTCTGAGCGCCTGTGGACGCACTGTCGCCCAGCACCGAGATGCCGTTGCCCGACACCGTGACGGGCACTGAGACGGTCACGAGCGCCTGCGTGCCCGATGCGGCGCCGTCCTCTCCGGACGTGCTGCCCGCCGGTGCGGGCGCAGCAGCGGGAGCGGTCGTGGCGGCGCCCGCCGACGACGAATCGCCGAGCAGCGAGATGGCGTTGCCGCCGACCGTGAGGGGCGCCTCGACCCCGAGCAGCGCCTGGGTGCCCGAGAGCAGCCCGTCGTCGCCGGTCGTCTCGGCCGCGTTGGCGACCCCCGCTCCGAGGACGGCGATGCCGCCGCCGATGAACGCTCCGAGGAGCGCTCGCTTGATGAAGGTGTGCATGATGATTCTCCTGACTGAGTTGGGGAAGAGCGCGCCGAAGCGCGCGAGTGCATCTGCCGCGCGAACGCGGCGGAGCGCCCCTCAGTCAGGGGTGGTGTCGGTGGCGAAGACGGGTGCGCCGGGCAGGCGCAGGCCCGCTCTGCGGGCGCGGTCGAGTGCGATGAGTGCGGCCGTCCATGCCGCCGACAGCAGCGCGCCGACCAGGGCAGCCGGTCCCGCGGATCCCGAACTCCAGCTGCCGCCGCTCGCCGAACCCGCCGGCGCGCCGAGGCCGCCCGAACCCGATCCGGAGAACGCACTCGGGATGCCGGGGGCCGCGGCTACGACGCCGGCAACCCCCGCGACCGCGGCAAGGCTCGCCCAGAACGCCGGTGAGGCGATCGGATCGGGCGCGGCAGTCGCGACGGGGGTCGTGGCGGCGGGGGTGAGTGGAGCGGCCTGCGGGAGAGTCGAGGGCGCCTGCGGTGTCGCGACGCCGGGCACATCGGGAAGGGTGATCGGCGGCAGTGCCGTGCCGGCAGGAGGCGCCGAGAGCGGCGTCAGCAGAGCGGCGAGACGGTCGACGACGGTGACGACTTCGGTCGAGAGCAGTCCGGGCTCGATCGTTCCGGAGCCGACGATCGCCCCGAGTCGGTCGGAGGTGCCCGCCGCCTCCGCCACGGCACCCACGGTGCGGTTCACGGCGCTCACGACCGCCGTGTCGACCCGCGTGATCGTCGCGGTGACGTGTCCCGTCACCGCTTCTGCTGTGTCGACGGCGGTCGAGGTGAGGTTCGCAACGGGTGCGGCGACCGGCTCGGGGAGGTGGGTGACGACCGGTGTCACGACATCGACCACCGCGGGCTCGACGACGTCGAGGGTGGCCGAAGCGACAGCATCCACGTCGGTGACGAGGGAGTTCGCCGCCTCGCCGACGCCGTCGACGGTCGAGGTGAGTGTGCCGAGCAGCCCGCGATCGCCGGAGTCGTCCGTGGTGGCGGCCGACGCACTGTCGGGTGCGGCGAAGAGTGCCAGGGCGGCCCAGGCGAAGCCGACGCCGAGACCGATGGCGGTCCACCGGCCACGCTTCGCGATTCTGCCGCGCGCGACGTTCATGCCCTCACCCCCCGGTCGGACTCGTGCGGACCCGGACGTCGGATTCCGCCGTGCGGCGACGATACGCCCGTATATCGCTTGGTGTAAACCCCTCGTGCCCAGATTCGCGACACGCCCGGCGGCGGGATCGCCGACACGCCCGGGTCTCACCTCGGCTTGCGCTATCCCCCATTTGGGGGACAAATCCCCCCAGAGTTGTACACACCCCACAGTCACTAAGGGCAACCTTCAATCAACGGTTCAACTGATTCTGATTCCACAGGCTGTGAAACAGTAAATCCCAGGTCAATGGCCTCATTATTTCGCAGATGAGAGCTGTCTCATCTAGTTCTCCACAGGCTCCATCCACAGGCAGGGCGGCGTGTTCCCGACTCTCTCCACAGAGTTATCCACAGGCTGTCTTGCGCTCCGTCGGGGCGACCCATACCGTGAGGAAACGCACTTTCGGGGGAGGCCCGACGATGTCTGTCGGGCGGATGTCGGAGGGCTCTGCTGTGCTGGTGCGAGGGACATCGAGGCGCAGTGACGGCCTCCGTGTTCGGCGAAAGCGAGGTGCGTCCGTCAGGGTGCACGACGAGGCGCACCGACCGGGGCGCACAGTGTCCGCGAGAGCGGAAACATGCCGAATGGCGGCGGAGAGGAGTGCGGGTGTCGATCGCGGACATTTCCGAGGAGCGGATGGGCGGAGGCCCCCGCACCAATGAGCGCACCCCACCGCACGACCTGCTCGCCGAGCAGAGCACCCTGGGCGGCATGCTGCTGTCGAAGGACGCCGTCGCCGACGTCGTCGAGACCCTGCGCGGGCCGGACTTCTACGTGCCCAAGCACGAGGTCATCTTCGAGGCGCTGCTCACCCTCTACTCCCACGGCGAGCCCACCGATGTGGTCGCCGTCACCGACGAGCTGATCAAGACCGGCGATCTGCAGCGCGCGGGTGGTGCCGACTATCTGCACAGCCTCACCTCGATCGTGCCGACCGCGGCCAACGCGGGCTATTACGCCACGATCGTCGCTGAGCGGGCGCTACTGCGTCGCCTGGTGGATGCTGGCACCCGCATCGTGCAGATGGGTTACTCGGGTCAGGGTGAGGCCCTCGACCTGGTCAACAACGCGCAGGCCGAGATCTACTCGGTGACGGGTTCGCAGGAGACCGAGGACTACGTTCCCCTCACGATCGCCGTCGACGCCGCCGTCGAAGAGATCGAGGCAGCCCGCGGCCGCGACGGCATGATGATGGGCGTGCCCACCGGTTTCGCCGAGATGGACGACCTCACCAACGGGCTGCACCCCGGCCAGCTCATCATCATCGCCGCGCGCCCGGCCCTCGGTAAGTCCACGCTCGCGCTCGACTTCGCGCGCGCCGCATCGATCGGCCAC
>NZ_QFPF01000056.1 GCF_003248605.1 Microbacterium sp. | reverse complement strand
GCGCTCGACGCGATGGATCGGCCGGGGCTGACCGCGGCGGACTTCCTTGTGCTCGACGCGCAGTTCCACCTGTCGCTCGCCGAGGCCTCGGGCAACGTGGTCGTGGCGGCGATGATGGGGGGTCTGCGCAGCTCGATCGAGGCCTATGTGCGCGAGGGCGCCGAGCGTATCGCCGACTGGGATGCCGCCGCCGCCCGTCTGCGCGCCGAGCACCGCGGCATCCTCGACGCCGTCGCGAGCGGAGACGCCGCCACCGCCCGCCGTCGCATCTCCGACCACATCACGGGCTACTACGCGGGCGCGGCGTTGGCCCGCAGCTGAGCACCCCGCATCCTGAACGCCGCCCCGAGAGGAACCACCATGGTCACGCGCCAGCTCCCGAACCCCGCCGAGCTCTTCGAGCTGATGAAGTTCAAGGCGCCCGAACTGAACGGGCGCAAGCGCCGACTGGATGCCGCGCTCACGATCGCCGATCTGCGCACGATCGCGAAGCGCCGCACCCCGAAGGCGGCGTTCGATTACACCGACGGCGCCGCGGAGGGCGAGCTCTCGCTCAATCGTGCCCGGCTCGCGTTCGAGGACATCGAGCTGCATCCCTCGATCCTCCGGCCCGCGGAGCACGTCGACACCAGCACCAGCATCCTGGGCGGGCCGAGCGCCTTGCCGTTCGGCATCGCACCGACCGGCTTCACCCGGCTCATGCAGACCGAGGGGGAGGTGGCCGGAGCGTCCGCGGCGGCGGCCGCCGGCATCCCGTTCACGCTCTCGACGCTGGGCACCACCTCGATCGAGGACGTGAAGGCGGCGAATCCGGACGGACGCAACTGGTTCCAGCTGTACGTCATGCGCGATCGCGAGGTCTCGTATGCGCTGGCGAGGCGGGCCGCGGCGGCCGGCTTCGACACGCTGATGTTCACGGTGGACACGCCCGTGGCCGGCGCGCGGCTGCGCGACAAGCGCAACGGCTTCTCGATCCCGCCCCAGCTGACGATCGGGACGATCCTCAACGCGATCCCGCGGCCGTGGTGGTGGTTCGACTTCCTCACCACACCCAAGCTGGAGTTCGCCTCGCTGTCCTCCACCGGAGGCACGGTGGGCGAGCTGCTCGACGCCGCGATGGATCCGACGATCAGCTACGACGACCTGGCCGTCATCCGCGACATCTGGCCCGGCACCATCGTCATCAAGGGCGTGCAGAACGTCGAGGACGCCGCGCGCCTGGTCGATCTCGGCGTGGACGGCATCGTCCTCTCGAACCACGGCGGCCGTCAGCTCGATCGCGCCCCGATCCCGTTCCATCTGCTGCCGCACGTCGTGCGCGAAGTCGGCAAGGACGCGACGATCATGATCGATACGGGGATCATGAACGGCGCCGACATCGTCGCATCGATCGCACTGGGAGCGAAGTTCACCCTCGTCGGCCGGGCCTACCTCTACGGGCTCATGGCGGGCGGCCGCGAGGGTGTCGACCGCACCATCGCGATCCTGCGCAGTGAGATCGAACGCACGATGCGGCTGCTGGGCGTCGCCACGCTCGACGAGCTCGGCCCGCAGCACGTGACCCAGCTCACCCGCCTCGTGCCGGTCTCGCCCGAGGTGGCCGGGGTCGCCGCGGGCTGAGTGAGGCGGTCGGCTTCAGCGCGCCGGCAAGGTCGGGATCAGCGCGTCGAGAAAGACGACGGTCTGCTCCCAGCCCTCGACGGCCTGGCAGGGCACGCCGAGCGCGAGCACGGGGTAGTCGTTGCCCGCCTCGTCGAGGCGGTCGCCGACGAACAGCATGTCGCCGAGGGCGATGCCCGTCTGCTCGGCCAGCTTGGTCATGCCGTACGCCTTGTCGATGCCGCGATGCGTGATGTCGACCGACGTCGATCCGCCGGAGCGTACCTCGAGGTCCGGGATGCGGGCGGCCACCGCGTCGCGCAGCGCCGTCTTCTTCGCACCCGTCGGATCCCATGCCACCTTCGCCTCCAGCGGGGCTCGCTGGCCGAGGGCGGAGAAGGTGATCTGCGAGCCGCGATCCTCGAGGATCTCACCCCACGTCTCGCTCTCCCAGAGACCCAGACGTCGCGCCTCCTCCTCGACGGCGGTGAGCGCACGGGTCTTCTCGTCGTCGGTGAGCGCGTGCGCGTAGACGGTCTCGAGCTCGCCACCCTGCGCGAACCGGTAGTACTGCGTGCCGCACGTGGGCATCAGGTGCACATGCACGAGGGTGGATGCCGGTGCCTCGGGCAGACGGTCCACCACCTGCGTCTGGAACTGCACGATCTGCCCGCCCGAGATGACGGCGACCTCGACCCGTTCGGCGAGGGCTATCAGCTGCTCGCCGATGCGGTCGGGGATGGGGCTCTTCGAGGGAGCGAGCGTGTCGTCGAGGTCGAAGGCGACGAGCTTGGGCGCAGGGGCGGCGGTCATGTCTCTCCAGCGTCGGGGGTCGGGCGGGCCCGGGGACGAGAATGGGCCGACCGGTGGTCGACCCATTCTGCACTGTCGGGGTGACAGGATTTGAACCTGCGGCCTCGTCGTCCCGAACGACGCGCGCTACCAAGCTGCGCCACACCCCGTGGCAACCCTCCGAGTCTACCCGAACTCCAGCCCGCCCCCGAACCGCGCCCGCATCAGGCTCGCGCGGTGAGGGTGATCAGCGTGGCTTCGGGCGGGCAGGCGAAGCGCACGGGCGCGTAGATGGAGTGCCCGATGCCGGCGCTGACGTTCAGCGGCACGGAGCGATCGCCGGAGGTCCACGTCGAAAGCCCCCGTGCCTGCCGCAGCGGGATGTCGCAATTGGCCACGAGTGCGCCGTACCCGGGCACGCGCACCTGACCGCCGTGGGTGTGGCCGGCGAACAGTGCATCGGCGTCGCGGGCGAGCAGGGCATCCAGGATGCGGCGATAGGGCGCGTGCGTCACGCCGATCGTGAGCGCGGAGGATGCGGCATCCCCCGAGTCGCGCGCCTGCGCCGCCACGGCGTCGAGGGCGTCGAGGTCGTCGTGCTTGTGATGCGCGTCGCCCGTGCCGATGGCTCGGATCGTCGCGCCGCCGACCCGAAGATGCGCGACCCGGTTGTTCAGATCGTGCCAGCCGAGCTCGTCGACGAAGAAGCGCTCCATCGCTGCCGTATCGAGCTTCTCGGCCTGCGGGCGACGCCCCGAGGGACCCAGGAAGTATCGGAAGGGGTTTCGCGGAGCGGGGCCGAGCATGTCGTTGGAGCCGTGGACGAAGACGCCCGGCGTGCCGGCGAAGGGCTCGAGCGCCGCACGCACCCCCGCCAGGCCCTCGGCGTGTCCGAGGTTGTCGCCGGTGTTGATGATCAGGTCGGGTCGAAGGCCTACGAGGGAGGCGATCCACCGCTGCTTGCGGCGCTGCCAGGGCGCCATGTGGATGTCGGAGAGGTGCAGCACCCGCACGGGTGCCGCACCGGCCGGCAGGATCGCCAGCTCGGCGCGGCGCAGCGTGTAGACGTACCGCTCGATCGCCGTGCCCCACACGAGGGCCGTTGCCCCCGCGATGCCGGCGACCGCGAACGCGCCCGCCCCGAGGCGCGATGCGCGCGTCACGAGCAGTCGCGTCGTTCGGTGCTCAGCGTCACGGTCGTCCCGCGATTCACGTCGGAGCCCTCGCCGGGCGACACGGAGGTCACCGTGCCCTGCTCGGGCGCGTCCTCGCTCTCGGTGCACTGCTCCTGCACGTTGCTGAAGCCCGCCGAACGGACGGCGCCTGCCGCGGCATCCGGGTTCTGGCCGACCAGACCCGACGGGACCGTCGTGCCTTGGCCGTTGCTCGGCGAGATCGTCACCGTCGTGGCGCCGGACACGCGACCCGCACCCGGGTTCTGGCTCGCGATCGTGCCCTCGGGCTGCGCGCTGTCGATCGGGTCGCCCACGTTGACCGTGAAGCCGGCGGCCTCGAGCGTGCTGCGAGCCTGGTCGACCGACTGCCCGATCACGTTCGGCAGGTCGATGAGCACCTGACGCGTGAGGTTGGGGTCGGGAGTGGGGAAGTCGTCGCCGCCGTACTTGGCGTTCGCGGCGCCCATCATGTCGGGCCAGATCGAGTGCCGGATCGTCCACAGGGCGCGGCCGTTCGCCGAGTTGCGGTCGAGGCGCGCCTCGCCCGTGACGTTGCCGACCCAGACGACCGTGGCGACCTTCGAGCTGGCGCCGTCCATCCAGGTGTGGATCTGCTCGTGGATACCCGTCTTGCCGAACACCGGCACGCCGTCGCCGACGCGTGAGGAGCCGGCCGAGCCGCCGTTGATGACGCCCTCGAGCGCGTAGGCGGTGGTCGCGGCGACGGACTCGTCGATGACGCGGTTGCAGGTGGTCTCGGGAACGAGCTCGGGCATGTCGTTGCCGTCGGCGTCGGTCACACGATCGATGGCCTTGGGCTCGCAGTACACGCCGTTGTTCGCGATCGTCGCGTACGCGGCGGCCATGTCGATCGGGGCGATGTTCTTCGAGCCGAGGATGTCGTAGACGTAGTTGGTGTCGGTCACAGAGCCGCCGCTGGCGAGCTCGACGCCCATGCGCTCGGCGAGGCGGTTGGTGTCGCAGACGCTGACCTGCTCGCTCATCGCGAGGAAGCCGGTGTTGAGCGAGTCCGCCGTGAACCGCATCGGGCTGCCGTTGTATCCGCCGACGCCCTGGAAGTTCTTGATCTGGTTCGAGGCGATGCGCTGCGTGCCGCCGTCGCAGTCGGTCAGCACGTTGAACGAGCGCTGCCGGCCGTTGATGACCTCGTTGACGGAGTGCCCGTGCTCGAGCCAGTTGATCAGCGTGAAGACCTTGTAGGTGGAGCCCGGCAGGAAGCCGTTGGACCCGCCGTTGACGTGTCGCGTGTTGTAGTTGACCGAGGTGTACGCGGGATCCGAATTCGCGAGATCGGCATCCTGCGTGTACTGGCGGTTCTGCACCATCGACAGCACGCGGCCCGTCGAGACCTCGAGCTGGATCCCCGTCGAGCCGAGGTCGATGTTCGGGTGCGTCGCCGGAACGATCGAGATCGCCTGCTCGGCCGCGTTCTGCAGATCGAGGTCGAGCGAGGTGTAGATCTTCAGGCCACCACGGCGCAGGGTGCGCTCCCGCTCCTCGGGGGTGGCGCCGAAGGCCTCGTCGTTCTCCACGATCGTGCGCACGTAGTCGCAGTAGTACGCCGAGCCGCCCGCGGTCTGACAGCCCTGCGTCGACTCGACGATGTTGGGGGTGATCGGCTCCGCGTGGGCGGCGTCGTGCTGCTCCTGCGTGATCTTTCCCTCATCGAGCATGCGGCCGAGCACGTAGTTGCGGCGGTCGAGGGTGAGGGCGTAGCCGTTCGCTTCGCCGTTGGATTCGCGGTCGCGTTGGTCGATGCGGAACGTGTTGGGGTTCTGCACCATGCCGGCCAGGGTCGCCGCCTGCGACAGCGACAGGTTCATCGCCGACGTGCCGAAATAGCGCTGGGCGGCGGCTTCGATGCCGTAGGTGGTGCCGCCGAAGTTGGCGATGTTGAGGTACCCGAGAAGGATGTCGTTCTTGGAATATCTCTGCTCGAGGGCGATCGCATAGCGCATCTCCTGCAGCTTGCGCTCGATGCCCTCCATGCCGGAGGCCGTCGTCGCCTCGACCCAGCAGTTGGCGAGCTCCTCCTGCGAGGGCGCGTCGCGCTCGCAGCGCTGCACGAGCACGTTCTTGACGTACTGCTGCGAGATCGACGAGCCGCCCTGGGTGGCCCCGCCCTGGGCGTTGCTGATGACGGCGCGGGTCGTGCCGATCAGGTCGACGCCGCCGTGGTCGTAGTAGCGCGGATCTTCGCTGGAGAGGATCGCGTCGAAGACGACCTGATTGATCTGGTCGTAGGTGACCGGCACGCGGTTCTGGTCGTAGAAGCGGGCCAGCATCACCTCGCTGCCATCGTTCTGCGTGGCGTAGATCTCGGTCGGCTGCATGAGCTCGTCGATGTCGAGATAGCTCGGCATGTTGTCGAACATCGAGATGGCGCTGGAGGCCGCGGCGCCCGATACGGCGATGGCCGGCGTGACGGTGGCGGTCACAAGAAGACCGGCGACTGCGCTGAGGCCTACGAGGCCGGCGATACCGCCGAGCACGCCCGTAGCCGTCCGTTTCTTATCAGGCATAGGGTGAATGCTAAGGGAGTTACCTGAGCGATGCCCGAAACGCGGCCCGGGTGCTGCCCTGCCGGCCACGAACGCGGGAGAGCGATGACCACCTGGGAGTACCTGACGACTCCGCTGATGATCCACAACACAGCGGCGATCCTGAACAACTTCGGCAAGCAGGGCTGGGAGCTCGTGCAGGTCGTCACCGGCCCCGAAGGTGGTCTCGTGGCCTACTTCAAGAGGCCGACCGGGGGCGAGTCGTCGGGCAACGCCGGCCTGGCCGCCGCGGCCGAGGCGGCGCGCCAGTTCGAGGGGCAGTGACCGTGGGTATCAGCGCACGACTCGCCGAACTGGGCATCGAGCTGCCGGATGTCGTTCCACCGGTGGCTGCGTACGTCCCGGCCAAGGTGCACGGCGACCTCGTCTACACCGCCGGGCAATTGCCCTTCGTCGAGGGCCGGCTGCCCACATCCGGCAAGGTCGGCGAGGGCGACGGGCTCGTGCCCGCCGCGGACGCCGCGGGATATGCACGCCGGTGCGCCCTGAACGCGATCGCGGCGGCGGCCGCGGCCGTCGGGGGAGCGGACCGCCTGACGGGTGTGCTCAAGGTGACGGGCTTCGTCGCGTCGGTGCCCGAGTTCACCGGCCAGCCCGCCGTGATCAACGGCGCGAGCGAGCTGCTCGGCGAGGTGTTCGGTGACGCCGGCCGCCACGCGCGCTCGGCCGTGGGCGTGCCCGTGCTGCCGCTGGACTCTCCCGTCGAGGTCGAGGTCGTCTTCACCTGGGAGTGATCACCGCACCTGCGCGCTGATCACGCTCATCACCGCCGTGTCGGCGAGTGTCGTCGTGTCGCCCACCTCGCGGCCCTCGGCGACGTCGCGCAGCAGACGCCGCATGATCTTGCCGGACCGCGTCTTGGGCAGCTCGCCCACGATGTAGACGTCGCGGGGCCGTGCGATCGGGCCGATCTGCTCGCCGACCCATGACCGCAGCGCCTGCGCGAGACCGTCGGGGGAGTGCCTGTCGAGGTAGCTCTGCTTGATGATGACGAAGGCGACGACCGCCTGGCCCGTCGTCTCGTCGGAGGCGCCGACGACGGCGGCCTCGGCCGTGGCCTCGTGGGCGACGAGCGCCGACTCGATCTCGGCGGTCGAGAGGCGATGCCCCGAGACGTTCATGACATCGTCGACCCGACCGAGCAGCCAGATGTCGCCGTCCTCGTCGCGACGCGCGCCGTCGCCCGCGAAGTAGAACCCCCTGTCGGCGAACTTCTCCCAGTACGTCTCGACGAAGCGGTCGGGATCGCCCCAGATCCCGCGCAGCATGCTCGGCCAGGGCTCGGTCACGACAAGCAGGCCACCCGCATCATTGCCGACGTGCGCGCCGGCCTCGTCGACGACATCCACCACGATTCCCGGCACCGGCACCTGGGCGCTTCCGGGCTTGGTCTCGGTGACCCCCGGCAGCGCAGAGATCATGATCGCGCCCGTCTCGGTCTGCCACCACGTGTCGACGATGGGCGTGGTGCCCGCCCCGATGACGGTGCGATACCACATCCACGCCTCAGGATTGATGGGCTCGCCCACCGACCCGAGCAGGCGCAGGCTCGACAGGTCGAACTCCGCCGGCACCTGCCGGCCGATCTTCATGAACGAGCGGATCGCGGTCGGGGCGGTGTAGAAGATCGTCACTTCGTACTTCTCGATGATCTCCCACCACCGTCCGGGGTGCGGAGTGTCGGGCGTGCCCTCGTAGAGCACCTGCGTGGACCCGTTGGCCAGCGGACCGTACGCGACGTAGGAGTGGCCGGTGATCCAGCCGATGTCGGCCGTGCACCAGTAGACGTCGGTCTCGGGGTGAAGGTCGAACACGTTGCGGTGGGTGTACGCCGCCTGCGTGAGGTACCCGCCCGAGGTGTGCAGGATGCCCTTGGGTTTTCCGGTCGTGCCCGAGGTGTAGAGGATGAAGAGGGGGTTCTCGGCGGGGAACGCGCGGGCGACGTGATCGGCGGATGCTGTCGGCACGACATCGTGCCACCACAGGTCGCGTCCCTCCTGCCATTCGACCTCGTTGCCCCCGCGGCGCACGACGAGCACGTGCTCGACGCTGGCCTGCGGGCCCTGTCCGCCGCGGTCGGCGAGGGCCATGTCGACGGCGGGTTTGAGCGGCGACACCTTGCCCTTGCGGTACCCGCCGTCGGCGGTGATGACGAGCTTTGCCCCGGCGTCGTCGATGCGCGAGCGCAGGCTGTCGGCCGAGAAGCCGCCGAACACGACGGAGTGGATCGCGCCGATGCGGGCGACGGCGAGCATCGCGGCGATCGCCTCGGGGATCATCGGCAGGTAGATGGCCACACGATCCCCGGCGCCGATGCCCAGGCCCTCGAGCACGTTCGCGAGGCGCTTGACCTCGTCGGTGAGCTCGGCGTAGGTGACCGCGCGGGAGTCGCCGGGCTCGCCCTCCCACAGCAGCGCCACACGATCGCCGTGCCCCGCCTCGACGTGCCGGTCGAGACAGTTCTCCGCGACGTTGAGCTCGCCGTCCTCGAACCACGTCGCGAAGGGTGGGTTGGACCAGTCGAGCACGCGGGTGAACGGGGTCTGCCAGTGCAGAAGCTCGCGGGACTGCTCGGCCCAGAACGCCTCGCGATCGGCCTCCGCCCGCGTGTAGAGCTCGCGAGTGGCGACGGCGTCCGCGGCGAACTCCGCGGGCGGGGCGAAGTGCCGCGACTCGTTCAGCAGGTGGTCGATCTGGGTGGTCATCGGTGCGCGCTCCTTTGTGCGTCCTGCGTCGGGGATGCCGAGCGATCGACGCCCGGTCCCGGCCTGCGGCGAATCTACCCGCGCGCGAAAGGGGCGGCTACCGCCGAAAGTCGGGGGTGCTCATGCGCCCCGCCCGATATACCGCATGGGAGCGGTGCCGATATGTTTGGCCGGGTCCATTCAAGTGCGTATGCTTCTTCGCGGCCGAACATTCGATTCTGGCAGAGCGACATCCCGGCCACCCCCCTGACCGGGTGTCGCGAGGCGGCATCCCATTCCCCCCATGGGATGCCGCCCTCTTCTTGTGGCGGTGCTGATCCCTCCCCAGCGCAGCGCCGGCCATCCGCGTCCCCCGCCCGGCCCGCACGGCGAGGCCGGGGCGCGTGCGCGGTCCTAGCCTCGCGGGCATGCCCTTCGTCCCCGAGCCCCCGGCCGCGCCGCTCGCGCCGCTGTTCCCGGCGGCCGTGTCGTTGTCTGCGTCAGTGCCGCCGCCGACCGCGTCGGTCGCGCCGCTGTCGATCACCCCGACCGCGCCGGAGTGGAGTGGGCCCGCTCCCGAGCGCTCGCGAGCGCGGGAGTCGGCGCTCGAGCCACTCGCGGTGTTCCTCGACGACCCCGCCGTGACCGACCTCTTCATCAACGGCGCCGAGGGGCTCTGGTGCGATCGCGGCTCCGGGGCCGAGCGCGAGGCGCTGTGGAGCGCGGATGAAGAGGACGTGCGGGCGCTCGCTGTCGACCTCATCGGTCTCGGCGGCCGGCATCTGGACGAAGCCAGCCCGGCGGTGGATGTGCGACTGGCCTCCGGCATCCGGGTGCACGCCGTCCTGCCCCCGATATCGACGTGCGGCACGGTGCTGTCGCTGCGCATCCCGCGTGTGGCCCGCCCGACCCTCGACGCGCTCACGGGTCACGGAATGCTCACCCCCGCGGCGGCGGAGTGGGTGCGCACGCTCGTCGCCACGCGCACCAACGTGCTCGTGACGGGGGCCGCGGGCACGGGCAAGACGACGCTCCTCGCAGCCATGCTCGCGGCGGTCCCTGCGCGGGAGCGCATCGTCACGATCGAGGACGTCGCCGAGCTGCAGATCGATCATCCGCATCACGTGGCCCTCGAGGCGCGCCAGCCGAACCTCGAGGGCGCCGGCGGTGTGGGTCTTGCCCGCCTCGTGCGCGAGGCCCTGCGCATGCGGCCGGATCGCCTCGTTCTCGGCGAGTGCCGCGGCGAGGAGGTGCGCGACCTGCTCGCGGCGCTGAACACCGGGCACGACGGCGGAGCGGGAACGGTGCACGCGAGCGGCCTGCACGAAGTGCCGGCGCGTCTCGAGGCACTGGGCTCGCTCGCGGGCCTCGACGACATCGCGCTGGCACGGCAGGCGACGAGCGCGATCGGGATGGTGCTGCACATCGAGCGGCACGGCGATGGCGCCCGGATGCTCTCCCGCGCCGGTCGACTGCGACTGGACGCCGGTCGTCTGAGCGTCGAGGAGTGTGCACCGTGGCTCTCCTGAGGCGCCGGCGACGCCCGGAGGCCGAATCCGCCGCCGTCGCCGAGGTCGCCCGTCGGCTCGCGGTGCTGCTTCAGGCCGGGATCGCACCGCGCGCCGCGTGGGGACACCTGGCATCGGCCGACGCTCGGGCGGGAGCGGATGCCGCCGCTCCGTCCGCGGGGAGGACGGTCGCGGCCACGGTGGCTGAGATCTCGCGCGTCGCGGCGACGGGCGGCTCGATCGTCGATGCGCTGCGCGGCGGCGGCGGACCCTGGCGGGATCTCGCCGCCGCCTGGGCGATCGCTACGGAGGTGGGAGCGGCGCTCGCCGACGCCCTGCGCGCCTTCTCGACGGCGCTCGCCGATGCCGCCGAGGCGCGCGACGACATCGGTGTCGCGCTCGCCGAGCCCGCCGGCACCGCTCGGCTCATGCTCTGGCTGCCCGTCGCGGGGCTCGCGCTCGGTGTCGCCCTCGGGCTCGACCCGCTCCGGATGCTGCTCTCCGATGTCCGCGGGCTCGTCTGTCTCGGCCTGGGGCTCGCGCTGGTCGCGGCGGGCCGCGCATGGACGGCACGCCTCGTGCGCACGGCCCAACCGCCGCCGCGGTTGCCCGGGATCGATGCCGAGCTCTTCGCCGTCGCCCTCAGCGGCGGGGTGTCGATCGATCGTGCCGCCGCGTGCGTGGAGCGCGCGCTCGGCCCGGGCCGGGCGCCGCCGGCGTCACCCGCCGTGCCCGCCCTCCCCGGCGCCGTCGCCGCGGCGCTCGATCTCTCGCGCGCCGCCGGCGTCCCCGCCGTCGAACTCCTGCGCGCCGAGGCGGCCGGCGAGCGCCACCGTGCGCGCATCGAAGGCCGCGCGCGTGCCGCCCGTCTGTCGACCCGGCTGCTGCTTCCGCTGGGCGCCTGCACCCTGCCCTCGTTCCTCCTCCTCGCCGTCGTGCCGCTCGTGCTGTCGGTGCTCGGCTCCACGGCCCTTCCCCTCGTCTGACTTCTCCCTCGCCTGACCCTTCCGTCCGATCAGCCACCCACGAGCCATGCACAAAGAAAGAGGTACGACAATGACCGATCCCTTCACCCCCCGCGCCGTGCGCGCCGCGCGTCGTCGGCTGCTCGGCGATGACAGCGGCGCCGCGACCGCCGAGTACGCCATCGCGACCATGGCCGCTGTCGCCTTCGCAGGCCTGCTCGTGGTCATCATGCGCAGCGACGAAGTGCGCGGGATCCTCACCGATCTTGTGCGGCGCGCGCTCACGGTCGGGTGAGCGCGCGGACGCGGCGGCGGCGCCGAGCGGAAGGCGCGCCGCCGCCGGATGATTCCGGCGCGGTCGCCGCCGAGTTCGCGGTGACCCTGCCCGCCGTCCTCCTGGTGCTCGCGCTCGGCATCTCGGCGCTCGCGGCGGGCGCGCAGAGCGTCCGCCTGCAGGATGCCGCGGCCGACGCCGCTCGCCTCGCGGCGCGCGGCGAGTCGTCCGGCGCGGTGGAGCGTGCCGCGCGCGGCGGGGGAGGCAGCGCTGCGGCCGTGCAGGTGTCGCGGCGCGACGACCTCGTGTGCGTGAGCGTCTCCGAGCCCGTCCGGCTGGTCGGCATCCCGGCCGGGGGCCTCCGCGCCACCGGCTCGGCCTGTGCCCTCGACGGCGGGCTCTGATGGCGGGGGCTGTGCTCGCCGTCGGCGCCGTGCTGACAGCATCCACCCTCGCCGTCGGGCTCGCCGTGGTGGGCCAGGCCTCCGTCGTCTCGCAGCGGGCGGCCGGCGCCGCCGACAATGCCGCCGTCGCCGCGGCGGACGCCCTTTCGGGGGCGGCGACCGGGCAGCCGTGTGCGAGAGCGGCGGAGGTGGCCGCGACGTTCGGACTCGAGGTGGCGGCGTGCACGATCAGCGGAGCGGACGTCACGGTGACGGTGACGGGCGGCCTCCTGGGCCTGCCCGTCACGGCCCGTGCGCGTGCGGGTCCGCCGCAGGCCTCGCAAGACGTCCCGGGACGCGCGGGAGCCGACACACAGTGAGCGGTGTGTATGGTGTGCATCGACGAAAGGCACACCCTTGGCCACCAGCAAGAAGCTCGTCATCGTCGAGTCCCCGACGAAGATGAAGTCGATCCAGTCCTACCTCGGCGACGACTACGAGGTGCTCTCCTCCGTGGGGCACATCCGCGACCTCGCCGATAAGAAGGACATCCCCGCCGACCTGAAGAAGACGTCGGTGGGCAAGTATTCGATCGACATCGAAAACGGCTTCGCCCCCTTCTACGTCGAGTCGGAGCGCGGCAAGAAGACCGTCGCCGAACTCAAGCGCGCGCTCAAGCAGGCCGACGAACTCCTGCTCGCCACCGATGAAGACCGCGAGGGCGAAGCGATCGCCTGGCACCTGCTCGAGACGCTCAAGCCCAAGGTGCCCGTCAAGCGCATGGTGTTCCACGAGATCACGAAGGACGCCATCCGAGCCGCCGTCGAGAAGACCCGCGATCTCGACCACGACCTCGTCGACGCTCAGGAGACCCGCCGCATCCTCGACCGCCTCTACGGCTGGGATGTCTCGCCTGTGCTCTGGCGCAAGATCGGCACCGGCCGCGACGGCGCCGCACTGTCGGCCGGGCGCGTGCAGTCCGCCGCGACCCGGCTCGTCGTCGACCGCGAACGCGAACGCATCGCCTTCGTCTCGGCGGGGTACTGGGACATCGAGGCCGACGCGGCCAAGGACGCCGCGTCCTTCCGTGTCAAGCTCGTGCGGCTGGATGGCGCCGCAATCGCCCGCGGAGCGGACTTCGACGAGCAGGGCCAGCTGAAGAAGGCCGTCGTCGTGCTCGACGAGCAAGCGGCCCGCGACCTCGCCGACGCGGTCGCGGCAGTGGCGACAGCATCCGTCACCAAGGTCGAGGCGAAGCCCGGCACGCGCAGCCCGTACGCGCCCTTCACGACCTCGACGATGCAGCAGGAGGCCGGCCGCAAACTCTCGATGAGCGCCAAGCACGCCATGAGCGTCGCCCAGCGTCTCTACGAGAAGGGCTACATCACCTATATGCGCACCGACTCGCAGTCGCTGTCGACGCAGGCCATCCAGGCCGCGCGCGAGCAGGCGGTCGAGCTGTACGGTGCGAAGGCGGTTCCCCTGCAGCCCCGCGTCTACAAGAGCAAGAGCAAGAACGCCCAGGAGGCCCACGAGGCGATCCGTCCCTCGGGGGAGCACTTCCGCACCCCCTCGTCGGTGGCGAGCGGCCTCGACCGCGACGAGCTGCGCCTCTACGACCTGATCTGGAAACGTACGGTCGCGAGCCAGATGGCCGACGCGAAGTACGAGACGACGACCGTGACCCTCGAGGTCGACGCCGCCGGACGACGCGCCGAGTTCACCGCATCCGGCACCGTCTACACGTTCAAGGGCTTCCTCGAGGCGTACGAGGAAGGCCGCGACGAGAAGCGCGGCGATGCCGACAAGGCCGACGAGCAGTCGCTGCCCGCCGTCGCGGTGGGCGAATCGCTCGCCATCGCCGACGTCGAGCCGAAGGGCCACCAGACGACCCCGAAGCCCCGCTACACCGAGGCCTCGCTCGTCAAGGCCCTCGAGGAGAAGGGGATCGGGCGGCCCTCGACGTTCGCGAGCATCATCGACACGATCCTCGACCGCGGCTACGTGACCAAGCGCGGCCAGGCTCTCGTGCCGAGCTGGATCGCCTTCAGTGTCGTCCGGCTGCTCGAGGAGAACTTCCCCGACCTCGTCGACTACGACTTCACCGCCGCGCTCGAGGACGACCTCGACGCGATCGCCCGAGGCGACCAGAAGCGCGTGGACTGGCTCCGGGAGTTCTACTTCGGCTCCGAGGGGCACGTCGGCCTGCGAAACATCGTCGACAACCTCGGCGAGATCGATGCCCGCGAGCTGAACTCCCGGCCCGTCTCGGCCGGAGTGACCCTGCGCATCGGCAAGTACGGCCCCTACCTCGAGGTCGCCGACGCCGAGAATCCCGAGGCCGAACCGCGGCGCGTCAACATCCCCGAAGACCTCGCGCCCGACGAGCTCACGCCCGCCAAGGCGCAGGAGCTGATCGACGCTCCCGTGGCCGGCGACCGCGTGCTCGGTGAGAACCCCGAGAACGGCAAGCTGATCGTCGTCAAGGACGGCCGGTTCGGACCCTACGTGCAGGAGCTCGAACCCGAGGAGCCGCAGGCGGTCGACGAGGCCACCGGCGAGGTGATCGAAGCGCCCAAGAAGCGCGGAGCCAAGAAGGAGGCGGCGCCCAAGCCGCGGACGGCGTCGCTGTTCAAGAGCATGTCGGTCGACACCATCGACCTCGATGTCGCGCTGCAGCTGCTGTCGCTTCCGCGCACGGTCGGCACCGACCCCGAGTCGGGCGAGCCGATCACGGCGCAGAACGGGCGGTACGGCCCCTATCTGAAGAAGGGCACCGACTCGCGCTCGCTCGAGAGCGAGCAGCAGATCTTCGACATCGACCTCGAGGCCGCGCTCGCGGTCTACGCCCTGCCCAAGTACGGCGCGCGCCGCGCATCGAGCGCGCTCAAGGAGTTCGAGGCGGACCCGGTCAGCGGCAAGCCGATCCGCATCCGCGACGGCCGTTTCGGGGCCTACGTGACCGACGGCGAGACCAACGCGACCATCCCGCGCGGCGAGACCGTCGACGACGTCGACTTCGAACGCGCCGTCCAGCTGCTCGCCGACAAGCGCGCGAAGGGTCCGGCGCCCAAGCGCACCGCCAAGCGCACGACCACGCGCAAGGCGCCGGCCAAGAAGTGACGGGGGATGCTGCGCCCTCGCGCGGCGTGTGGATCACTCTCGAGGGGGGCGACGGCGCGGGCAAGACGACCCAGGCGGGCCTGCTCGAGACGTGGCTGCGCGAGCGGGGTCGCGAGGTCGTCCGCACCCGCGAGCCCGGCGGCACAGAGGTGGGGACGCTCGTGCGCGACATCGTTCTGCACCACCGCGGTGAGGTGGCGCCCCGTGCCGAGGCGCTGCTCTACGCGGCCGACCGTGCCCAGCACGTCGCGACGCTGGTCCGCCCGGCTCTCGAGCGCGGCGCCGTCGTCGTGCAGGATCGATACCTCGACTCCTCGGTCGCCTATCAAGGCGCGGGGCGTGTGCTCGATGCGGGCGAGATCCGCGACCTGTCGCTGTGGGCGACCGAGGGGGCGCTGCCGCACCTGACGGTGCTGCTCGACCTCGATCCCTCCGCGGCGCGGGCACGGCTGGATGCCGACGACAAGCCGTTCGACCGGCTCGAGGCCGAACGCGAGGACTTCCACGCCCGGGTGCGTGCGGCGTTCCTGCAGCTCGCCGCCGCCGAACCCGACCGGTTCCTCGTGCTCGACGCGACGCGCCCCGCCGCCGATCTGGCCGCCGCGGTGCGCGCGCGAGTGCAGCCGCTCCTGGCCTGAGCATCCATGTCCCCATTCCTGTCGTCCGGGGCGGATGCGGGCGACGGATTCTGGGACATGCGTGGTGGGATCGCCCGTGCGCGCGGCCGTGTCGCAGGCGTCGCGCGGTCAACATTCCGGAAGAATTGCGCTCCGCGGCCCGCGACACGGCCGCCAAGGCGTTGCAGACCCCGTCGATCCGGAATGTTGACCGTTTGCGCCGCCTGCCCAGCGCCCGCTGCCGGGCCTGCGCGCGGCCGTGTCGCAGGCGCCGGTTAGGCTGAGGCGATGCCTACCGCAACCGCCGCGCCCGCCCTGCCGTGGGGCGCCGTCTGGGGGCAGGATGCTGCAGTCCGCACACTGCAGGACGCGGCATCGGACCCCGCGAACATGACGCACGCGTGGCTGATCACGGGCCCGCCCGGGTCGGGTCGCTCGACACTCGCCTACGCGTTCGCCGCCGCCCTGATCGCCGAGGGCCCGGACGATCTCGCGACGATGCGGCAGGTGATCGCGGGCACTCATCCCGACCTCACCGCCCTCCGTACCGAGCGCGTCATCATCACGATCGACGAAGCCCGCGGGCTGGTCGAGCGCTCGGCCTTCGCCCCCTCGCTGGGGCGACACCGCGTGATCGTCGTCGAGGACGCCGACCGCATGACCGAGCGCACCTCGAACGTGCTGCTGAAATCTCTCGAGGAGCCGCCCGAGCGCACCGTGTGGGTGCTCTGCGCACCGAGCGAGGCCGACTTGCTGCCCACGATCCGCTCTCGGGTGCGGTCGCTGCGTCTGCGCGAGCCGGATATCGACGACGTCGCGCGCCTCATCGCCGAGCGCACGGGCGCGACGCCCGACATCGCCGCACAGGCGGCGCGCCACGCGCAACGGCACATCGGCATGGCACAGCGCCTTGCCACCGACCCGGCGGCGCGCGCGCGGCGAGACGAGACCCTGCGGGCCGTGCTGCGGGTGCGCAGTGTCGGCGACGCCGTCGAGGTCGCGGGCCGCATCGTCGAACTGGCCACCGACGACGCGAAGGCACTCACCGCCGAGCCAGCTCAACGCCCTCGAAGAGGATCAGAAGCGCCGTGCGACACGCAGCCTGCGTGACGGCATCGACCGGGTGCTGACAGACCTGCAGTCGATGTTCCGTGATGTCGTGATGCTGCAGTTCGGCCGCGGCGACGACCTGGTCAACAGCGAGCTCGACACCGATCTGCGTGCTCTCGCACAGACGTGGCGACCGCAGCGCACGCTCGCGGTGCTCGATCAGCTGCAGAACACCCGACGCAATCTCGAACAGAATGCCGCACCCGTGCTCGCGCTCGAGAGCATGCTCGTGACGGTCATCAGTGGAAGGACCCCGTGACGATGGCCCGACGATTCACCGGCACCCGACCCGCTCGCGCGCGGCGCGCCCTCGGGGCGTTCGCCGCCCTGGTGGGGGCCGCGCTCGTGCTGAGTGGATGCCTCTACCAGGCCATCCCCGACGATGTCACGACGGGCGCACCCGCTCCCGTCGATCCCGCCGACGTGCCCGCGGATCTCGAGGGCTTCTACGCGCAGGAGCCCGCGTGGTACCAGTGCGGCGGGTTCGACTGCGCCACGGTGCTCGCGCCGCTGGACTGGGACGACGCGTCGCTCGGCGTCGTCGAGCTATCGGTGATCCGCGCGCCTGCGACGGGAACCGAGCCGATCGGGTCGCTGCTGACCAACCCGGGCGGACCGGGCGCGAGCGGGGTAGGCCTCATCCGCGATTCGCTCGACTTCGCCGTCGGGGAGGCGCTGCAGGAGTCGTACGACGTCATCGGCTTCGACCCGCGGGGCGTGGGGGAGTCGACCGCGGTGACGTGCCTGGACGCGGCCGCGATGGACGCGTACCTGTACGAGATCCCGGCCGCGCCGCGCGGCAGCGCCGAGTGGGAGACCGAGCTCACCGAGCGCAACCGCGCCTTCGCCGAGGCCTGCGAGGCGAACAGCGCGGGCGTGCTCGAGCACATCACGACGGAGAATTCCGCGCGCGACATGGATCTGCTGCGCTCGGTGCTGGGCGATGACCAGCTGCACTACCTCGGCTACTCCTACGGCACGTTCCTCGGGGCGACGTACGCCAAGCTCTACCCCGAACGCGTGGGGCGCCTCGTGCTCGACGGCGCGATCGACCCCGCGGTCTCGGGACTCGAGGTCGGAACGACGCAGGCCGTCGGTTTCGAGCAGGCCCTTCGTGCCTATATGCAGAACTGCCTCTCCACCCAGGAATGCCCGTTCCGTGGCACGGTCGATCAGGCGATGGCCGATCTCGGCGCACTCCTCGCGTCGGTCGATCGCTCACCGTTGCCGGCACCAGACGGACGGATGCTGGGGGCCGACAGCCTGATGACGGCGATCATCGCGGCGCTGTACTCGCAGGAGAACTGGTCGATCCTCACGGCGGCGCTGGCCAACGCGCTGCAGGGCGATCCCGAGGTCGCGTTCCTGCTCGCGGACTTCTACAACGGCCGGGAGGGCGGGGTCTACCTCGACAATTCGACCGAGGCCTTCCGCGCCTACAACTGCATGGACTACCCCGTGGTGGATGCTGCCGAGCAGACCGCCGCGGACGAGCGGATCGCCGCCGAGGCTCCCACGATCGCTCCTTACTGGTCGGGTCCCGATCCGTGCGACGTATGGCCGCATGAGCCCACGGGCGTGCGGGAACCCATCGCCGCGGAGGGTGCGGCCCCGATCCTCGTCGTCGGCACCACCGGGGATCCCGCGACGCCCTACGAGTGGTCGGTGGCGCTCGCCGATCAGCTCGCCTCGGGCGTGCTGCTGACGAATGTCGGGGAGGGGCACACGGGGTACAACAAGGGCAACGCGTGCGTCGACGACGCCGTGGAGGCCTACCTGATCGAGGGCATCGTGCCCGCCGACGATCTCTGCGGGTGACCGAGTGCTGACCGTCAGCGGGTGAGTTCGTAGAAGCGCCAGAAGCCGAACTCGCCGGTGGGCATGATCTGCGCGTCCGCGAATCCCGCCGCGCGGGCGTAGTCGGCGAGGATGCCGGGGCGCATGACGGTGCCGGTACCGACGCTCGGGGCGTGCGAGAGGCCGTCGGGCAGGCAGATGAACAGGCTGAAGCCGTACATCATCTGCTCGAGCGCGTCGCCGGGCGGGTCGAACCTTTCGGCGACGGCCTCGTCCATGATCACGACGGGGCCGGCGGGCACGGCCTCGCGCATGGCGGCGAGCACGTCGACGGGCTGGGGCATGTCGTGGATGCATTCGAAGGCGAAAGCCGCGTCGAACGGGCCGTGTGCGGCGAGCGTGGCGCCGTCGACATGATGGAAGCTCACGCGATCCTCGAGCCCGGCGTCGCGCGCGTTGTCGGTCGCGAGTGCGATCGATTCTTCGTCGACGTCGAAACCCTCGACCCGAAGGTCGGGGTAGGCGTCGGCGAGCGCGATCGATGCCCACCCGCCCCCGCACCCGACGTCCGCGACACGCGCGCCGGGCCGGGCGAGCACATCATGGAGGGAGGGCTGCGCCGAGAAGACCTCGGGCAGCAGGTCGAACCAGGGGCGGTTCATGTCGGCCTGCGACTCGCGGGCGTCCGCTCCGAGCTGTTCCCACGACACGCCGTCGCCCGTCCGGTAGGCGTCGACGAGAGCGGGCAGCTGAACCGCCGCGGACGCGCACATGCGCGCGAGCGGTGCCAGGTAGGCGGTGCTGCGCTCGTCGGTCAGCGCCTCGGCCGCGGCCGGCGAGAGTGCGTATCGGTGCGGCTCGGGCGGATCGTTGAGCTCGGCCTGCAGCATCCCGCTCGTCGCCTGCTGCTCGAGCCACTCGCGCGCGTATCGCTCGGCCGTGCCCGTGCGGTGCGCGAGCTCGGCGGGGAGGCGGGTCCCTCGGCGGCGAGGCTGCGATACCAGCCCAGCCGGTCGCCGAGGTAGATGGCCATGGTCTGCACCCAGCCGAGGCCGGCGGCCAGCACCTGCTCGGCGACCTCGTCCGCGGTGCGTTCGTCGGTCTTGGCGGCGGAGTCCCGCGAGTGCTCGGCGAGGGTTTCTTCGTTGTGCGGCATCGTCTGCTCCTTCGCATCGTGAGGAAGAGGGTCGACCTCTTCGCAGAGCGTAGGTAGTGCGGATGCGGGAGCGCATCGGTTCGATGGTGCATCTCTCGGGAGAGGGCCCTGCATCAGATCATGCAGGGCCGCGCGTCCCACCGCCATGGGGTCGGCCGTCGAGGGGCGCAGCCCGGATGCTTCGCCCGTTCGCACGGTGCGGCGCGACGCTGTAAGATCATTGCTTGTGCGTCGCGCGAGCGGGCACGCGCCACCTTAGCTCAGACGGCAGAGCGATTCACTCGTAATGAATAGGTCAAGGGTTCGATTCCCTTAGGTGGCTCTATAAAACCTTGATCAGCGCGGTAATATATCGAGTTTGGGCGCCGTTTGCCCACATTCTGCCCACACATTGAGTTGGTCGAGGCCCGCGCCCTCCTTTCCGAGGTCACCCGCCCATCGGCTGTGGCGTTCGCTATCCATTGCATGGAGACGCCACTCCCAACCATGGTCAGTAGGACGATCGAACGGACCGCGAGCTTCACCAGTCCGCTTCCGCCTCTTCTGTTTCGGCACCGTCAATGGAAGGAGGGGCGGCCGAGTTCGGCCGCCCCTCCGCTTTTTCTCCGCGCTATCGTGCCCCGTCCCGAATCTGAGCACGCTTTGCCGCTTCGTCCGCGAGCTTCCGCTCCGCCAGAGCGGCGACGACCTCGAGGCGGGATCGGGGAATGAAGGCGATCCCGTCGGCGTCGCCGATCACGACGTCCCCAGTGGTGACGGCTACCCCGCCGATGGCGACGGGGCCACCGATCTCTCCGGGGCCGTTCTTGTAGGGGCCAGCGGGCGTGACGCCCCGGGCGAACACGGGCATCCCGACTTCTTCGATCGCCTCGGCGTCGCGGACGCAGCCGTCGATGACGAACCCCGCTATGCCGAGACTGAGCGCACGCTCTGCGATGAGGTCCCCGATCAGCGCACGGGTGCGATCGCCGAAGCCGTTGATCACGATGATCTCGCCGGGTTTGGCGACGTCCAGCGCCGCATGGACGATCTGGTTGTCGCCTGCCGCCGTCAGCACAGTGAGTGCGGTACCCACGAGGCGTGCCCCTGGCCAGACGGTCGAGATGCCGGCGTCAGGCGAACCCAGGCGATCCATCGAGTCCACGATGCTGGATGTCGCCAGCTTCGACAGCTGGGTCTTTTCCTCGGGCGTGAGCGGCACGCGGTCGACGCCGGAACCCTCGCGTGGTGTCTCAGTCACTGATGGCACGCTCACGGGGTGGCCAGCAGTTCTTCGATGATGGGCTTGATCTCCGTTTCGCGGTCCTCCCAGGTCGCGGCCGCCTCCTCAGCTGACATCCAGCTCGCGACGGTTGCG
>NZ_QFPF01000055.1 GCF_003248605.1 Microbacterium sp. | reverse complement strand
GGCCGCACGACCGAAACCCCCTGGACGCGGCGTGGCTCACGCCTCGCTCATCACCACCTTCTCGGCCTGACCCTTGGCCGCGTAGTACGCGGCACGGGCGGCGAGCCGGCGAGTCTGCTCGGCCTGACCGGCGTCGAGCTCCTCCTGCGGCACCTCGAAGTTGGGCACACGAGGGACGCCGTTGTACTTCTCGATGTACGCGTCGAGCTCCGGTCCCGACGTCCACGACGTGATGAGGCAGTAGCGCGGCTCGGTGCCCGGGTGCGTCGCCGCATGCCACAGCCGCTGGGTGTCGACGATCAGCTGCGCCCCGGCCGGCAGTGCGATACGCACCTCGCCCTCGGGGTCGGTGCGATTGTCGCGCAGCACGAAGTAGCTCGTCTTGTCGTCGGTGAGGTTGAAGAATCCGCGCACGACCCAGCCCGTGCCGTCCGGGTTCAGCCGGTTGTTGTCGTCCTGGTGCAGGTTGTAGAGGCAGTCGGCGTAGGTGTTCGGCTGAAGCTCGATCACGCGGCACCGGCCGACGTTCGCGCCCGGCTCCATGGCACGGCGCGTGAGGTTCGGCGCCTTGGCGACCTGCGAGTCGATCCACACGCCGTCCTTGTCGGTGCGCGGCGGCTTATGGTTCCAGAACCCGTTGCACTCGATCTCGCCGAAGGCGCTCGCCAGCGGCGCGAAGCGCGTGTCGCCCGAGGACTTCCAGTCGTTGTACTCGATGTCGAGCCATTCCTTGGGATCGAGCTCCTGGTTGTAGGAGTCGAGCACCACATAGCCGGTCTCCTCGAGAGCGGCGGACTTGATGTAACCCATGAGGTGACATGCCTTTCGTCAGAGGGCCAGCACGTTTTAACAGGCCCAACTTAGGCAAGCCTACTTCGGGCCGCTGAACGCTCCCCGAAGCCCCGGCCGTAAATAAGGGACACCGGATCCGCGGTGCTTAGACTGGATCGCGCGCGGGTGTTTCGCCCCGCAGTTCCGATGTGCAACGAGGGGCGAAGCAGTCATGGGCAGTGCCACCAACGTCGAGGCGCACGCGGTCAACACCATCGCCTGGTTGGCAGAGCCGCAGACCGCGATCGTCGTTCCCGTCTACCAGCGCCAGTACAGATGGGACATCGGCGGGTGCGAGCAGCTCCTTGCCGACATCCGCGCCGTGGCCGACCTCGACGAGCGCAGCATGCACTTCATCGGCTCCATCCTCTCCGCCGAGAGCCCGGGTGAAGGGGCCCCCGGCGAGTTGGTGCTGATCGACGGCCAGCAGCGCATCACGACCCTGATGCTGCTCATCGCCGCTCTTCGACACACGATCGCAGACACCGACCCCGCCCTCGCGGACGAGCTCGGGCGCGTGCTCTTGCGGGCGAGTGGTCCCGGGCGCACCAAACTCCGCCCTCATCGCGCGTGGGCCGACGTCTTCGAGAGCGTCGTGCGCGGTCACCACGGCGCAGGCGGACAGCTGCGCGAATCCCGCTTCGACGACAACTACGCCTACTTCCGCAGCCAGGTCCGTCTCGACGAGGTGCCGCGCATCTGGCGGGGCCTGCAGAAACTCGAGCACGTCTCGATCACGCTGGGTGTCGGGGCGAACGCCCAGCAGATCTTCGAGAGTCTCAACTCGACCGGTGAACCGCTGCGCGATCACGAACTCATCCACAACTACGTGCTCATGGGTCTGACCCACAGCGAGCAGACCGAGATCGAGTCTGAATTCTGGGCCCCGATCGAATCCAACACCGGTGACGCGATCGCCGGATTCTGGCGGCACTATCTGGTCATGACGTCGGGACGCGAGGTGGCCGTCGCGGGCGAGCGCAGCGTCTACGACGCGTTCCGTCAGCGGTTCCCGCGCCTTGACCTGGCCTCACTCCGCGTGGATGCCGCCACCTGGCGCGAGTACTCGGCGATTTATCGCATCCTGCTCGATCCCGCTCGGGAACAGGACGATGCCATCGCTGACCGGCTCGCCGGAGTGAACATCTTCGGCCGCGGCATGTACCCCCTGCTGATGCGCGTCCTGCACGAGCATGCGCGGGGACGCGCGAGCCGCGCCGACCTGCTGGCCACGCTCGAGGGCATCCAGTCGCTGCTGCTGCGCCGCACCGTCGTGGGCCTGGGTACCGACAGGCTCGTGGCGCGGCTGTGCCGGGCACGCGAGGATGGCCACGCGGCCATGATGCACGCGATCGCCCGCATCATGCCCTCGAACGAGCGCGTCCGCATCGAGCTGAAGTACAACCCGCTCCCCCACCCCGCGTACGTGCTGGGTCGGCTGGCAGGGGTGACCGATCTCGACGGCGTCGGAATCGAGTACGTCGTCCCGCTCGCTCCCGGTGACACGTGGACCGGCGATGGGCTTCGCACCTGGGGCGACTACACCGAGGACGAGCAGAACAGCCACCGCGCTCTCGCGTCGACCCTCGGCAACCTGACGCTCCTCGAGGATCCGCTCGCCGAAAGAGCCTGGGAGGCATCGTTCCCCCAGAAGCGGGACGTGCTCTATCCCGAGAGCGCGTTCGCCCTGACGAGGGACATCGCACACACCTCCTCATGGGGAACGGCGGCCATCTCCCAGCGGACCGGCGCTCTGTCCGAGGAGTTCATGCGCGTGTGGGCACGACCCGAGGTCACGGGAATCGACGACGACGGCCTGACCCCGATCCTCGACGCACAGCGCCGGCGCGGTTGGCCGCGCGGGTGGGAACGGGAGTTCGAGTACGTCGAGTACCGCGGAGAGCACTGGGAGGTGTACGACGTCAAACACCTCTTCAATCGCGTCTTCAGGCGTCTCTGGGCCGATGACCGCGCAACGGTCGAGGCCTTCAGCGCGCGCCGCGGCGGGCCGCTCTACCCCGCTCGAGCCTGGAACGGACACTGGGACGAGGTCGACGAGCAGAACTTCCTCTATATGGGCTGGGACTCGAAGTACATGCTGACCGCGGTGCAGGGCGTGCTCGACGAGGCCGGTATCGCGGCTGAGGTGTTCGTGAAGTACTCCTACGTCGGCGCGGCGATGTAGCGGTCTCGCTCGTCGAGCTCTCCTGTAGGGCGGGTGGGACTTGAACCCACGATCGTCGGGTTATGAGCCCGCTGCCTTGACCAGCTTGGCCACCGCCCCCTGATCCCACGAGCCTACCCAACCGCGACGCGAGGGCGAATCAGACCAGCGGGTCTTCTCCCGCGCCGTCGCGCCGCGTCATAGTGGTCTCACTGCCGCGCAGCAGCGGCAGCTCCTGACTGTCGCTGACGATCTGAGGGTGATACCGCGCGAGCGAGACGACACCCCAGGTGGCGATCGCGCCGGCCACGCCGAAACCGATGAGAGCCCAGAGCGGGGCCGCCGCACCCTCGCCGAGCACCAACAGGCCGATGAGCACGGCGACCATCGGATCGATCACCGTGAGTCCCGCGATGACGAGATCCGGAGGTCCCGCGGAGTACGCCGTCTGCACGAAGTAGGCGCCGATGGCCGTGGCAGCGAGCAGGGCGATGAGGCACAGCAGCGTCAGCCACTCGAAGTCGCCCGCCTGCACCCGTTTGATGACGACCTTCGCGAGGGTGGCGACGAAGCCGTAGACCACACCGGCCGCGAGGATGTAGAAGAGCGCGCGCATGCGGTGTCGCAGCAGCATCCACAGCACCAGCAGCACCACCGTGACCGCGCCGAGGATCACGAGGACGGTGATCAGCTCGCTCTCCGACAGCGTGCGCTCGGTGGCGTAGATGGCGGCGATCAGCACGAAGATGAAGATGCCGCCCACACACGCGATGATCGCCATGAGCGAGCGCCGGGTGGGCGCATGGCCGCTGACACGCCAGTTCAGGAGGGTCGTCACGACGAGCGCGATCGCGCCCAGAGGCTGCACCACGATGAGCGGCGCGACGGTGAGCGCCCCGAGCTGACAAATGATCGCCATGCCGAGCATGAGCGTGCCGACCACCCACGAGGGACGAGTGAGCAGGCGTCGAAGCTGAGCCATCGTCAGGCCCGCCGCCCCATCCTGGCCGCTCAGTCGCTCGACCTTCATGACACCGCGGTGCTGATACTGCGCGCCGAAGGACATGAAGACCGCACCGGCGAGGGCGAGCGGGATGCCGAGCAGGAGTCCGGGGTTCTGGAACGCGCCGACCAGCTGTTCGCCCACCTCTTCGACCGTGCCCGCCCACATCACGGCATCGAGACTACCCGCGCGCCGCTGGATAGGCTCAGGACGTGGCCGTTCTTCCGATCATGATCATGGGCGATTCCGTCCTTCACTCCCCCGCCTCTCCGGTCGAGTCCGTGACCGACGACATCCGCGCGCTCGTGAACGACATGTTCGAGACGATGGATGCCGCGCCCGGCGTGGGGCTGGCGGCTCCGCAGGTCGGCGTACCCCTTCGGCTGTTCGTCTACAGCTATCAGGACGACGAGGGGGCTCCCTGGCGCGGCGTCGTCATCAATCCCGAGCTGTGGATGCATCCGCTGGAGCCGGGCATGCCCGATCCCGACGAGGAGAGCGAGGGCTGCCTCTCGTTTCCCGGCGAACGGTTCGCGCTGCGCCGCTCCTCCCGGGTGCGTGTGACGGGCACCGACCTCGAGGGCGACCCCGTCAGCATCGACGTGGACGGGTGGCGCGCGCGCATCCTGCAGCACGAGTACGACCATCTCGACGGCATTCTGTACATCGATCGACTCGACGACGGCGACTGGAAGACGGTGCAGAAGCTCGCCCGCAAGCGCGGCTGGGGTCGCCAGGGGCACTCGTGGATGCCGGGAGTCGATGACCTCGACGCGTGAGGTCGACGCGTGGTCATCGAGGCGTCGACGTGCGGCCTCGTCGCGACTCGACGGCGGTTAGGCTCGAAGGGTGAGTGAGATCCGGATCGAGCGCCGCGCCAGCCTGGAGCTGCTGCGGGCCGAGGCCGCGGAGGAACTCGGCGTCGTCGTCGAGGAGCGTCTGCGCCACGGCGAGGATCCCTGGTCCTTCATGGAGGAGCTGCCCACGGTGGACGAGTTGGTCGTGCACACTCTGCGCGCGGACGCGATCATCGCCGACGGCGGACGCATGCCCTCGCACGTGCGTGACTATCGGGTACTGCGCCAGATCGCGATCGAGCATCCGGAGCTGACCCGCACGGTGTGGAGCATGCTCGGCGAAGACCCCCGCTCGCGCGCGGCCGGCTGAGAAACAGAACGCCCCGCCGCGTGTGCGGTGAGGCGTTCGTCGTGTGCTCCCCGGCTTGGACTCGAACCAAGAACCTATCGGTTAACAGCCGATTGCTCTGCCAATTGAGCTACCGAGGAATGCGCCCGGCTGACGCTGGGCAACCCGACTATGTTAGCAAACCCCGCGAGCGTCCCACGACACGGCGCATCCGCCGGGCGAGTCCGTCACGAGACCAGCAGCCGGGCGTCTGCCTCGGCGGAGGGCGACCAGACGACGCGTTCGTGGTGCCCCTGCGCGACGGGATGCCCGTGCTGGAGCACCAGCACGTCGGCGTCCAGAGCCTCCGCGATCCGCACGTCGTTCGCGGCGGCGAGCGTCACCATCCCGTATGCCCGGCGGCGGTGCTCGATCGCGTCGAGCACCACGCGACGGGCCTCGACATCGAGATTCGCGAGCGGCTCGTCGGCGACCAGCACCCTCGGAGCCAGCACGAGGGCCCTCGCCACCGCCACGCGCTGGCGCATGCCGGCGCTCAGTTCGTACGGAAACTTCTGCGCGGTACCCAGCGGAAGATGCAGCTCGTCGAGCAGGGCCGCGACCCGCAGTGACAGAGCTCGCGTGTTGACCTTGCGATCGCGGCTCGTGATGGGCGCGTGGATGATCTCTTCCGCAGTCAGCCGGGCGGGGAGGTCCGCTCCCGCTCGCTGGGCCAGATGCCCGACGTGATAGGTCAGAACCCGGCGAGCCCGCCCGGGGCGTTTGATCGAGATCCCCTCGACAACCGCCCGGCCGCCCACGACCTCGAGGTCATCGATCTCGCGTCCCGAGATCGCGTGCAGGAGACTGCTCTTGCCCGACCCCGTCGGTCCGAGCACCAGCAGCGCACCACCGCGTTCGATGCGGAATGAGACACCGTCGACCGCACGCCCGCCGCCCGGCCGCGAACCCGACGCGTGCGCGACGCTGAGGTCCTCGACGACGACCGGCGTCGTGCTCTCCTCGCGTCGGCCCATGGGTTCATCCTGCCCTCTGGCGGGCCCATGGGCCAGCATCACTCCTCGGAGGCCCAGCCGTGTCGTTCGGCATCGAGGTCGCGCAGCCGCATCCGCAGCGTGCGGCCGTCGGGCGAATCGGCCGGCACGCGCTGGACGGCACCGAGCAGCTCGGCCTTCTGCGCGTCGTACGCGCGCAGCACGATCCGCCGAGCGAGCGACGTGGCCGAGGCCCGGGCGCCCGCTTCGTCTCGGGCAGGGAAGGGTGCTGCCAGCAGATCGGCGGCAAGCCCTCGGTAGGGTTCGCGCACCTCCTCGACCGCGGTCAGTGACCAGCCCGCCCGGTGCACGTCCGCCGCCGCGATCGCGGCGCGGATGGCCTCCAGTGCCGGGTGGCGCAGCGGTTCGGCGAAGGCCCGCTCGCGCAGCACATCGGGGATCGTGTGCCCGTACTGCAGGTACCCCATCACGGCCTCGCGCTCGAGCATCACATCGGGGGTGCGCGGCAGCGTCGCGAGCCTCGGCGCGGCGACGGCCGGAGCGTCGTCGGGATCGGATGCCGGGGGCCGGCCGCGCTCACCCTCGCTGCCACCGCGCGCATCGGCGGGGACGGCGGAGCGCCGAGCCGCAGCATCCACCGCCGGTCGCACCTCGCCGATATCCATGCCGAGCCGGCGCGCGAGGACCCTCGTGTAGCCCGGTCGCAGCGAAGGATCGCGGATCTCGGCGACGATCGGCGCGGCCGCCCGCAGTGCTCCCACGCGCCCCTCGACACTTGCCAGGTCGTAGTCGGCGAGCCGTCGGTCGATGACGAACTCGAACATCGGCTGCTTGTGGTCGAGCAGAGCGCGCACCGCGCCGTCGCCCCGGTGCAGGCGAAGGTCGCAGGGGTCCAGGCCCTCGGGCGCCACAGCCACATAGGTCTGCGCCTGGAAGCGGCGCTCCTCGGCGAAGGCACGCAGCGCCGCCTTCTGACCCGCGGCGTCGGGATCGAAGGTGAACACGACCTCGCCCGAGGCCGTGTCATCGCCCATGACCCGACGCAACACCGTGATGTGATCGCTGCCGAAGGCCGTGCCGCAGGTCGCGACCGCCGTCGTGATGCCCGCGAGGTGACAGGCCATGACGTCGGTGTAGCCCTCGACGACCACGACCCGGTCCTCGCGGGAAATGTCGCGCTTGGCGAGGTCGAGGCCGTAGAGCACCTGCGACTTGCGGTAGATCGGCGTCTCGGGGGTGTTGAGGTACTTGGGGCCCTGGTCATCGTCGTAGAGCTTGCGCGCCCCGAACCCGACCGTCTGCCCCGTGACATCGCGGATCGGCCACACGAGGCGCCCGCGGAACCGGTCGTACACGCCGCGCTGACCCTGCGACACCAGGCCCGCCGCCGCCAGCTCGTCGCGAGTGAAACCCTGTGCGGTGAGCGCCTTGGTCATGCCCTCCCAACCGCGGGGAGCGTAACCCACTCCGAAATGGGACGCCGCACCCGCGTCGAAGCCCCGCTCCCCGAGGAACCGCCGTCCCGCCTCCGCCTCGGCGCTCGAGAGCTGGGAGGCGAAGAACTCCGCCGCCGCGATGTTCGCGGCGTACAGGCGTGCGCGTCCGCTGGTCTCCGGGGCGGGACCGCCGCCCTCTTCGTAGTGCAGCGCGAATCCGATGCGCCCCGCGAGCCGCTCGACCGCGTCGGTGAAGGAGAGGTGGTCCATCTTGCGCAGGAAGGTGTAGACATCACCTGATTCGCCGCACCCGAAGCAGTGATAGAAGCCGACCTGGGGACGCACATGAAAGCTCGGGCTGCGCTCGTCGTGGAAGGGACACAGGCCCTTCATCGAGCCGACACCCGCCGGCTTCAACGCGACCCGTTCACCGACGACGTCGGCGATGTTGGTGCGCGCCTTGACCTCCTCGACGTCGGCCTGGCGGATGCGTCCGGCCATCAGTCCTCGCCGAGCACGTCGGAGGGCGCGCGGGATGCCGGTGTCCAGATGCCGAGGGAGGCGGCATCGACATCTCCGACGAGTCGGGTGTGCCAGGAGATGGCGTCCTGATCGGTGAAGCTGGCCACCTGGTCGACGATCACCCGGCGCCTCGCCGTGTCATCGTCCGCGGCGTCGAAGTCCGCACGCAGCGCGGGGGTGAGCGCGGCGGGGCCGGCGTCCCACAGCGCGGTCGCGAGCCGCTTGAGCATCCGCCGCTGCTCGCGATACAGCTCCTTGCGTCCGTCGATCGATACGACGAACGCGCCCACCATGCCCTTGAGCGCGGCGACCTCGGCCTCGACGACGCGGGGCACGATGACGTGCGCCGAGTAGCGGGTGAGGGCTCGCGCCGGGTAAGCCTCGCGAGTGGCGGTCGTCGCGGCGCGGGCGAATCGCCCGATCAGATCGCTCGTCAGGTTCTTCAGACGGCCGAGAGCGGCGCGCGACCCGTCGAACTCGGTGATCCACTCCGACATCCGGGTGAGGCGGTAGAGGGCATCGTCGAGCTCGTCCCTCGCGAAGTCGAACCCTACCCACGCCTGGATCGCCGTCACGAGACCCTCGTGCTCTGCGGTCGAGGTGAGCCGGGCCGGATCGAGGTAGCCGTTGGTGACGGCGTCTTCGAAATCGTGCACCGAGTAGGCGATGTCGTCCGAGAGGTCCATCACCTCGGCCTCGATGCACCGCACGCGTCCGGGCGCGCCCTCCCGCATCCAGCGGAAGACGGGCTCGTCGTCGGCGTACACGCCGTACTTCAGGCGCCCGCCCGGATCGGGCAGCGGGTGATCCGAGGTCCACGGGTACTTGCAGCTGGCGTCGAGGCTCGCGCGGGTCAGGTTGAGGCCGTGCGTGCGACCGTTGTCGTCGAACACCTTGGGCTCGAGACGGCTGAGGATCCGCAGCGTCTGCGCGTTGCCCTCGAAACCGCCGATCTCCTCGGCCCAGTCGTTGAGCGCACGCTCGCCGTTGTGGCCGAACGGCGGATGCCCCAGATCGTGGCTGAGACACGCCGCATCCACGACGTCCGGGGCGAGGGAGAGCCAGGTCGCGAGCTCACGGCCGACCTGCGCGACCTCGAGGGAGTGCGTCAGGCGATTGCGCGCGAAGTCCGCGGGGCTCGCGGGGCTCAGAACCTGCGTCTTGGCGGCCAGGCGTCGCAGCGCGGCGGAGTGCAGCACACGCGCACGATCGCGGGCGAAGTCGTCGCGCTCGGATCGATGCTGCTCCGCGTAGAACCGCTCGGCGTCGCGCGCGCCGTAGCCATCCGCGCGCATCCGCTCCCCCTCAACCGCCACTGTGGTCCAGCTCCGCGGCTGCCAGGCCCGCCGTCGTGTTGTCATCGAGCAGCCGAGACTCGAGCCAGCGGTCGGGCAGTGCCGGCCGCTTCGGCGTGCCCGCGCGGCCCCGTTGTCCCTCGGCCGCGGCACCCGGATACGGCGCGTCGCGATCGAGCGTCGCGAGCAGCGCGTCGATCTCCTCGAGGGAGGATGCCGTGGCCAGCGCCGCCCGGGTGTCACCGCCGACCGGATAGCCCTTGAAGTACCAGGCGACGTGCTTGCGGATATCGCGACATCCGCGTCCCTCGTCGTCGAAGAACTCCACGAGCAGCTCGGCGTGCCGCCGGAACGCGGACGCGACGAAGCCGAGTGTCGCGTCCACGGGCGGGGCGTCGGCGCCGAACGCCGTCGCCAGCTCCCCGAACAGCCACGGACGGCCCAGGCACCCGCGACCCACGACGACGCCCGCGCATCCCGTCTCCTCGCGCATCCGCACCGCGTCGTCGGCCGACCAGATGTCGCCGTTGCCGAGCACCGGAATGCTCGTGACGGTCTCGACGAGACGCGTGATCGCCGACCAATCGGCCTGGCCGGAGTAGAACTGCGCCGCGGTGCGCGCGTGCAGTGCAACCGCGGCCGCCCCCGCACCCTCGGCGATGCGACCGGCCTCGAGATAGGTCAGATGATCGTCGTCGATGCCCTTGCGCATCTTCACCGTCAGCGGAAGGGGACCCGAAGCCTTCGCCGCGCGCTCCACGATCTCGCGGAAGAGCTCGGTCTTCCAGGGCAGCGCCGCGCCGCCGCCCTTGCGCGTGACCTTGGGCACGGGGCAGCCGAAGTTCAGGTCGATGTGGTCGGCGTGGTCCTCCGCGACGATGATCCGCACCGCTTCGGCGACGGTGGCGGGGTCGACGCCGTACAGCTGGATCGACCGCGGAGTCTCGGACTCGTGGTGACGGATGAGACGCATGGTGGTGTCGTTGCGCTCCACCAGCGCGCGGGAGGTGATCATCTCGCTGACGTAGAGCCCGGCTCCGTACTCGCGGCACAGTCGCCGGAACGCGGTGTTGGTGATGCCCGCCATAGGCGCGAGGACGACCGGCACATCGAGATCGAGGGGGCCGATCCGCAGCGCGGGCGCGGAAGCGAGGGCGGATGCTGTCACCCGACCATTCTCCCAGACGCGAGCGGCCTTCCCTCCGGTAGGCGCCCGTATGGTGGAGTCATGAGTGTCGAGAGCGCTGTGGACATCCGTGACATCCCCTTCGTCGCCGCCGACGGCAGCCAGGCGCGGCTCGCGGATTTCGGCGACAGCGTCCTTCTCGTCGTGAACGTCGCCTCGAAATGCGGGCTCACTCCTCAGTACGAGCAGCTGGAACAGCTGCAGCGCACCTACGGCGAGCGAGGCTTCTCGGTGCTCGGCTTTCCGTGCAATCAGTTCATGGGCCAGGAGCCCGGCTCCATGGAGCAGATCCTGGACTACTGCGCCACCACGTGGGGCGTCTCATTCCCCGTCTTCGACAAGGTGAAGGTCAACGGCCCCAAAGCCGCCCCTCTCTACAAGGCGCTCAAGCGTGCCGAGGACGCCGAGGGCGGGCATGGCCCGATCCTGTGGAACTTCGAGAAGTTCGTGATCACTCCGTCGGGGCGGGTGCACCGATTCCGCCCCTCGGTGAAGCCCGATGACCCCGAGGTGGTCGAGATCATCGAGGCCCACCTGCCGCGCTGAGCGGGCGACGGGTCAGACCTCGGCCGGTGCGCGGTCGGCGTCGCGGTGTTCGCCCCACACCTGGCGCGCGATCTGTGCGAAGGCGTCGGCGGGCTGCGCCCCGCTGACACCGTACTTGCCGTCGATCACGAAGAAGGGCACCCCGGTGATGCCGAAGGCCCGGGCCTGTTCCTGGTCGGCACGCACCGCCGGCAGATGAGTCTGCGCGTCGAGCTCGGCGCGCACGGCGTCGCCGTCGAGTCCCGCTTCGACGGCGAGGTCGACCAGCTCCTCGATGCGGCCGACGTGACGACCTTCGGTGAAGTACGCTGCCATGAGGCGTTCGGCCATCTCGTGCTGACGACCGCGGGCCTTCGCCGCGTGCAGCAGCTCATGCGCCTTCACGGTGTTGGTGTGCCGCAGCAGGTCGAAGCGATAGGCGAGACCCGCCTCGGCGGCGACGCCGGTGACCCGGTCGAGCATCTCCCGTACCTGCTCGCGGGGAACCCCCTTGTGTCCGGCCAGGTAGTCCAGCTCATCGCCCTCGAAATCCACCGGGGTGTCCGGCGAGAGCTCGTAGGAGTGGTAGACGACCTCCACGACCGGAGCGTCGTCATCGGTCGCGGCCTGCGCAAGCCCCGCCTCGAGATTGCGCTTGCCGATGTAGCACCAGGGGCAGGCGATGTCGCTCCACACGTCGATCTTGATGGCATCCGTCACACCCGGGACAACCGCCGACTCCGTGCATGTATTCCCCGGCACGTACATGCGTCATGTCGGAGGATCCTCGTCGGGGAAAAAACGGAAGCGGACCCGCACGGCTTCGTCATCGGCCAGGACGATCGTGGACGCGTCGGCCGACCACGCATCGGGCACGAGGAACAGCCGGTCACCCCCGTGCACCAGCAGGCGCAATCCGAAGTACCGATAACGGAAGACCTGCCCCTCGTCGGCGACCTCGAGCGGCTGCGCGGTGATCGCCGGGTTACCCGGGTACAGCCGCTCCGACGTATCCAACACCACAGCCGGCAGCGCGCCGAGGTCGGCGGCGAGTGCGCGAGCCTGCCCGAGACCCCACCACTGGGCCACGGTCGCGGCCGACCAGAAGGTCCCCGCGACCATGACGCTCACGAGGAGGATGACGGTGCTGCGCCCCGCGCCCCCGCCGCGCAGCACCCGCGCCGTCGATGCGGCGTAGCCGGCGAGGCCGGCGCCGACGGCGAGCAGGAGAGGGGTGAGGAAGGGATACAGCGGCCAGGCACCGAGCGGCGCGAACAGGAAGGCCAGCACGAGCCCCGCCATCAGCACAGCGACCCCTGCACCGGCAAGCCCCGCGATCACTCGGCGACGTCCGGCTTCGGACATCTCGCGCACGCGGGCCCGCGTGATGCGATGCGCGACGACGAGAGCGGCGGCGATGAGGAGGACGACCATGACGGGGACGAACAGCACTCCGGGGCTGCGCATCACGATCTCCTGCGAACTCAGTCCGATCGCGTCGATGTCCACACCGAAATACAGGAAGAACTCTCGAGACGAGACGTAGCCGAAGTAGAACAGCAGCCCGGTGAGAAAGGTCGCCGGGGCGACGAACGTCGTGAGGAAGCCGACCCATCGCTCGAACCCCAGCCCGTGCGCGGCGTCCGCGTCCGCCGCGCGGGCGGGACCCTCGTCGATCACCTTCTCAGCCGCTCTCACGGGCCGTGGCATCGCAGACGTTTCCCTCGGCGACGAACACCGGATCGCAGACGAAGATGGGCGGTCCCGCGTCGGTCTCGCGGGCGACGACGGCATCGCAGTCCGTCGCCTCCTCGCATTCCAGCGTTCCCACGAGCGCGAGTTGAGTGCCGTTCGTGAAGCCCTCGGCGGGGATGAGGGGCACACTGCAGAACAGTGTCTGATCGTCGTGCCAGAGAACGAGGCCGATGCACGCGCCGTCGGTGCCCACATCACCGCATGCACCGCGACCCAGCGCGATTCCCTCCGCGTCCGCGGCGCCGCCGTCGACGGTGAATCGCACGCCTTCGGGCACCTGCGCTCCCCAGAACAGCGCGACCCCCTGACACCACGTCCCGTCACCCAGATCGGTCGTGCCCTGATCGCCGTGCGCGGGGCCGCCGAAGTTCGTCGCGATGCCGCTCCGACGGGTCTGCTGCGCGGGATCGGCCTCGCCGTCCTCGACGGCGTCGCCCTCTTCCCCCTGATCGGGGGGCGACTGCGGGCCGGGATCGGGCACATCGACCGCGACCGGAGCATCCACCGGGTCATCCTCTGCCGCCGCGCATCCCGCGAGCCCGAGAACGAGCGCGCACAGGATCACGGCGGCCCGGATGGCCGGTTCCCGGCGGTGTCGGTCCACGTCGCACCTCCCTGAGCGGCGACGACCGTCGTCGCCCCTCACTCGATAGGAGTGGGTGATGCGGCGAACGATACACCCGTGCGCGCCCCGCGCCCAGGGGGCGATCGGGCGTCAGAGCGCGGGCGCGTCCGGCTGGTCGATCGCGCCGCCGAAACGTCGGTCGCGGTCGAGGTACATCCCGATCGCATCCCAGAGATCGACGCGCGAGAAGTCGGGCCACAGCGTGTCGAGAAAGACGAACTCGGCGTAGGCGGACTCCCAGAGCAGGAAGTTCGAGGTCCGCTGCTCGCCGCTGGAACGCACGAACAGGTCGACGTCCGGCATGTCGGGGATGTACAGGCGACGACGGATCAGCTTCTCCGTCACCGCCGAGGGCTTGAGGCGGCCCGCGGAGACATCGTCGGCGATGGAACGCATCGCGTCGACCAGCTCGACGCGCCCGCCGTAGTTGACACACATCGTCAATGTCAGGACGTCGTTGTCGGCGGTGAGCTCCTCGGCGTACTGCAGCTCCTTGATCACCGACCCCCACAGGCGCGGCTTGCGGCCCGCCCAGCGCACGCGCACCCCCCATTCGTTCAGCTGATCGCGGCGCCGGTGCAGCACATCGCGGTTGAAGCCCATGAGAAATCGCACCTCATCGGGCGAACGCGTCCAGTTCTCGGTCGAGAACGCGTAGACGCTCAGGTGCTTCACGCCGGCCTGGACGGCGCCCGCCACGACATCGAGGAGCGCCGCCTCGCCCGCTCTGTGTCCCTCGACGCGCGAGAGCCCGCGCCTGTTCGCCCACCGGCCGTTGCCGTCCATCACGATGGCGACGTGCTCCGGAACACTCCCGCGCGCAAAGGCGGGCGGATGGACACCGGTCCAATCGAGCGGACGATAGGCCACGGCATCCCGATGCGTGTACGGCTTGGGACTCATCGGGGTGCCTCCAGATGCGAAAGGGAACGGATGCCGCGCTCGAGGTGCCATTGCGTGTATGCGGCGATCACGCCCGACGCCGCCGCAAGATCGCGGGATTCCGCGGACTCGACCAGCCGCCACTCCCCCGTCATCAGCGCCTCGAGCGTTGCGACGGCACCGGATCCGATCCGTGCGCTGCCCGTAGGCGCGCAGGAGCGGCAGACGATGCCGCCGAGCTGGGCGACGAACGTGTCGTGCGGCCCCGGAGCCCCGCAGCGCCCGCACGCGGCGAGACTGGGCGCCCAACCCGACAGCGCCATGGCGCGCAGCAGGTAGGAGTCGAGGATCGGGCGGGACCCGTGATCGCCCCGGGCCAGCGCACGCAGACCGCCCACGAGCAGGAGGTACTGCTGCGCCGTCGCCTCGGCCTCGTTCAGTCGGTCGGCGGTCTCGACCATCGCGTTGGCCGCGGTGTAGCGGTCGTAGTGGACGACGATGTCGGCCCCGTATGCCCCGATGCTCTCGGCCTGCTGCACGATGTCGAGGGAGCGGCCGGCGTACAGCTGAACGTCCGCGACCATGAAGGGCTCCAGACGAGATCCGAAGCGCGACGAGGTGCGGCGCACCCCCTTCGCCACGGCACGCAGCTTTCCATGCCGACGACTGAGCATCGTCACGATCCTGTCGGCCTCGCCCAGCTTGTGGGTGCGCAGGACCACGACCTCGTCGCGGAAGGTGGGCATCGGACCATTATCGCCGCGCGGGCGACCTGTCCGGCGAGGGCGCGCGAGCGAGAATGGATGCGTGGACCAGCCCCTCTTCGTCATCCCGCTCTGGGCAGATCTCACGGCCGTCGGCCTGGGCGGTGTGCAGGGGGCGCTGTTCGCCTCCGGATTCCGCGGGCAGCGTCGACTCGATCTGCTCGGCGTCGCGATCATCGGCATCCTGATCGGCATGGGCGGCGGCCTCATCCGCGACCTGCTGCTCGGTCTTCCACCCTCGACGCTGCAGAGCACCTGGTACCTGCTCACGGCCACAGGCGCCGCGCTGGTCGGAATGCTCCTGGCCGGAGTTTTCCAGCGACTGAGCGCTCTGATCGTGGGGCTGGATGCCGTTGTCATCGGCATGTTCGGCGCCTTCGGCACCAGCAAGGCCCTCGCCGTCGGTCTGCCGCTCGTTCCCGCGGTCTTCGTGGGCGTGTGCGCGGCCGTAGGGGGATCGGTGCTGCGCGACGTGATCATGGGGCTGCCCGTCGCCATCATGCACGTCGGCTCGCTCTATGCCGTCGCCGCGGGCGCCGGCTGCCTGCTGCTAGCCGGCGCCGCGACGATCGGGGTGCCGATCGTGCCCGCCGCGATCGCCGGGATCGCGCTCACGGCGGTCATCCGCGTGCTGGCGGTGGTCTTCGACCTGTCGTTGCCCGAGCAGCGCGTGCTCTATCGCCGCCGTGTCGCGGCGGAGACCGGCGCCCTGCCGATCGTGCGGCGACCGGACTGATCAGACGGCGGCGAGGCGCGACTCGAGCTGACGCGTGCGGATCGCGCGGTTGACACCCGACACGATCGCCTTGAGGCTCGCGGTCGAGATGTCTCCGTCGATGCCGACGCCCCACAGGCGCTCGCCGTCGATCTGGAGTTCGACGTAGGCCGCGGCCTGAGCGTCGCCGCCGGCGCTGAGGGTGTGTTCGACGTAGTCGTAGAGGGAGATGTCGAACCCGCGTCCGCGCACGATCTCGAGGAACGCAGCGATCGGACCGTTGCCGTGGCCCGTGGTGTCTTCGACGTCGTCTCCGTCGCGCAGCCGGGCGTGCAGCTCGACGTCGCCCGTCATGTCGCTCGAGGTGCGCGTGCCCAGCAGCTCGAAACGACCCCAGCGCTCGTCCGCGACCTGCGAGGGCAGGTACTCATCGGTGAAGATCGCCCAGATCTGGTCGCTCGTGACCTCGCCGCCCTCGGCATCCGTGGTCGATTGGACGACACCCGAGAACTCGATCTGCAGCCGGCGCGGCAGGTCGATGGCGTGGTCGGTCTTGAGCAGATAGGCGACGCCCCCCTTACCGGACTGCGAGTTGACGCGGATGACGGCCTCGTACGAGCGGCCCAGGTCCTTCGGATCGATCGGCAGGTACGGAACCGCCCACTCGAGCTCGTCGACCGAGACGCCCTCGGCCGCGGCCCGGGCATCCATCGCCTCGAAACCCTTCTTGATGGCGTCCTGATGCGATCCGCTGAACGCGGTGAAGACGAGGTCGCCGGCCCAGGGGCTGCGCTCGGGCACGGGCAGCTGGTTGCAGTACTCGGCCGTGCGCTTGACCTGGTCGATGTCGCTGAAGTCGATCTGCGGGTCGATGCCCTGCGTGAACAGGTTGACGCCCAGCGCCACGAGATCGACGTTGCCGGTGCGCTCGCCGTTGCCGAACAGGCACCCCTCGATGCGGTCGGCGCCGGCCATGTACCCCAGCTCGGCCGCGGCGACCGCGGTTCCGCGGTCGTTGTGCGGGTGCAGCGAGAGGATCACGTTCTCGCGGTGGTTCAGGTGACGACTCATCCACTCGATCGAGTCGGCGTAGACGTT
>NZ_QFPF01000054.1 GCF_003248605.1 Microbacterium sp. | reverse complement strand
AAGTTGTGGCCGGTGTCGACGTGCAGCACGGGGAAGGGCACCCGGCCCGGCCAGAACGCCTTGGCGGCGAGGTGCAGCACGACGACGGAGTCCTTGCCGCCCGAGAACAGCAGCACGGGGCGCTCGAACTCGGCGACGACCTCGCGGATGATGTGGATCGCCTCCGCCTCGAGCAGGTCGAGGGCGTCGCGGTGCGGTGCGGTCGCCGGGGCCGGCTCAGGAGCCGCGGTGGTGGAGAGCGAAGTCATACGTGCAGCCCGCATTCGGTCTTGCCCAGTCCTGCCCAGCGGCCGGATCGGGGGTCTTCGCCGGGGGCGACCGGCTGGGTGCACGGCTCGCACCCGATGGAGGGGTACCCGTTCGTGACGAGCAGATTGACCGGCACGCGATAGGTGCCCGCGTAGGCGAGGAGGTCATCGAATGTCCACGCCGCGACGGGGTTGACCTTGACGAGACCGTTGCGCTCGTCCCACGTCACGAGGGGGGTGAGGGTGCGGGTGGGTGCCTCGTCGCGGCGCACACCCGTGAACCAGACCTCGTATCCGCCGAGGGCGTCGTGCAGCGGCTCGACCTTGCGGCGCGCGCAGCACAGCGCGGGGTCGCGGGCGTAGAGCTTCTCGCCGAACTCGGCGTCCTGCTCGGCGACGCTCTGCTGCGGCAGCACGTCGACGATGCGCACGTCGAGGGCGCGCTGGACCTCGTCGCGCGTCACCCGCGTCTCGGCGAAGTGGTAGCCGGTGTCCAGGAACAGCACGTCGACCCCGGGGAGCTGCTCCGCGACGAGATGGGGCAGCGCGGCATCGGCCATCGAGCACGCGACGGCGGCAGCATCCACCCCGAAGTTCTCGGCGACCCAGCGCACCACCTCGGCCGGTGAGGCCTCGTGGTCGGTCAGGCTGCCGAGCTCGGCGTTGCCGCGTTCGGCGAGCGCGCGCAGCTCGTCGGCGGTGCGCTTGCTCGTCGCGCGGGGGGCGAGGGTGACGGTCACTGCAGGGCCTCCTCTTCGGCGCGGTGCGCCCACTGGGCGAAGGTCTCGTCCGAGCTCTCGTCGCGGTCGTCGAGGAACCGGCGCACGACACGCTCGGTGTAGTCGGCGATGCCGTCGGCGGCCACCTTGAGGCCGCGGACGGTCCGCCCGAGGCCGGGGTTCTCGCGGTCGCGCGATGCGAGCCCGCCGCCCAGGTGCACCTGGTAGCCCGGCACCTGCTCGCCGTCGATCGTGACGAGCTGACCTTTGAGGCCGATGTCGGCCGTCTGGATGCGCGCGCACGAGTTGGGGCAGCCGTTGACGTGCAGAGAGAGCGGATGCGGCAGGTCGAGGCCGTCGAGGCGCTTCTCGAGGTCGAGCACGGCCTGCGTCGCATAGCCCTTGGTCTCGACGATCGCGAGCTTGCAGAACTCGATACCCGTGCACGCGATGGTCCCGCGGCGGATCAGGCTCGGCCGCGCGCTCAGGCCCAGGCGATCGAGCTCCGCGACGAGCGGCTCGACGTTCTCCTCGGGCACATCGAGGACCACGAGCTTCTGGTGCGGCGTCGTGCGCAAACGGTGCGAGCCGTGCGCCTCGAGTACGTCGGCGAGCTCGGTGAGCACCGGACCGGACACGCGTCCCACGATCGGGGTGACGCCGATGTAGAAGCGACCGTCCTTCTGACGGTGGACGCCGACGTGATCGCCGGGGGTCGCAGGCTTCGGGGCCGCGGGGCCATCGGGAAGCGGCTCGGTCAGGTACTCGGTCTCGAGCACGTGACGGAACTTCTCGGGCCCCCACTCCGCGAGCAGGAACTTCAGACGGGCCTTGTTGCGCAGGCGCCGGTATCCGTAGTCGCGGAAGATCTGCGCGACCCCGTGCCACACCTCGGCGACCCGGTCGGGTGCGACGAAGGTGCCCAGGCGCTCGCCGAGGCGCGGGGCGGTCGAGAGGCCGCCGCCCACCCACAGGTCGTAGCCGATGCCGTACTCGGGGTGATCGATCGCGACGAAGGCGACGTCGTTGATCTCGTGCACGACGTCCTGGCTCGGATGTCCGGTGATCGCGGACTTGAACTTGCGCGGCAGGTTGGCCAGCGACTCGTCGCCGATGAATCTCCCCGTGATCTCGTTGATCTGCGCGGTGGGGTCGATCAGCTCGTCGGCGGCGATGCCCGCGACCGGGGAGCCGAGCACGACGCGCGGCACGTCGCCGCAGGCCTCGGTCGTGCCGAGCCCGACTGACTCGAGCCGGCGCCAGATCTCCGGCATCGCCTCGACCTGGATCCAGTGCAGCTGGATGTTCTGCCGGTCGGTGAGATCGGCGGTGTCGCGTCCGAACTCGGTCGAGATGCCGCCGATGACGCGCAGCTGCGCGGTGGTCAGCTGCCCGCCGTCGATGCGCACGCGGAGCATGAAGTACTCGTCCTCGAGCTCGTGCGGCTCGAGTGTCGCGGTGCGGCCGCCGTCGATGCCGGGTTTGCGCTGGGTGTACAGGCCCCAGACCCGGAATCGGCCGTGCAGGTCGGTGGGGTCGATGCTTGCGAACCCGCCCGCGGCGTAGATGTTCTCGATGCGATCGCGGACGGAGAGGCCGTTGTCGACCTGCTTCCACTCCTCGTTGCCGTTGAGCGGAGCGGTGCCGTCGATCTTCCACTGCCCGTTCGGCTTCGTCGAGGGCCTGGCAGGCCGGGCGCGTGCGCCCTCGGCGGCGGGCGGTCGTGTCGCCGTTGCCGCGGGGGCCGGGGCGGCCGGGGTGGCCGGGGTGTCCGTCGTGTCAGAAGTCACAGCATCCTCTTCGCGCAGTCGTTGAGGGTCGCCGGGGTATGGCGATCTTCCGACGGTACGTGAGGCGCGCCGAGGAGGCGATTTCGGGTGACCCCTGCCGTTACGCGGCGTAGCAATCCGTCACATTCGGCCGGCGGCGCACGCGGTCTGCGCGCGTCCGGAGGCCGTCGAAGGGCATCCCTTGGATGCATGTCATCTGGCATGTACTCTCGGTCGTATGCCGGATGACACCACCGACCCGATCGATGCCATCGCCGCCGCGTTGTCGCGTCTGCGGGGACGGCAGGGTCGCAGAATCTCGGCGGATCCGCGTGTCTTCGGCGTCGACGGGCGCGGTCGCAAGGGGGGCGGGTCGGCGGGTGCGGTGCATTCCGGGCCACCCGCGCCCGGTGGTCCGCTCTCGCACGGCGGCCATGTCGCCCACAGCGGTCATGGTGCTCACGGGGGTCATGGTGGCCACGGCGGCTGGGGTGACGCGATGGCGGGGCGTATGGCGGGGGTCGCGAGACTGCGGCTGCTCGAGACGCTGGAGGCAGCATCCACCGCTCTCAGTGTGAGCGCGATCGCCGACGCGATCGGTGTGGATCAGCCCCGCGCCAGCCGACTCGTGCAGCAGGCGGTCGAGTCGGGCAACGCGCGCCGCGACGACGACCCCGAGGACGCGCGGCGCACCCTCATCGCCCTGACGGAGGCGGGTCGGGCGCTCGTGCGCGGGATCCGCGATGAGCGTCGCAGCGCGGTCGAGACGGCGCTCGAGGGCTTCGACGCGGCCGAACGCGAGCAGCTCGCCGCCCTGCTGACCCGGCTCGCCGCGGCCTGGCCCCGCCCCGCACCCTGACCGCTGCTCGCGGGCTCGCGGGATCCTTCGGGGGATGCTGGCGCCAGCGTGGGGCTCGCCTGTCGCCTTGTGCGGGTGTTGCGCATACGGACCCGCAGAACGCGACAGGGGAACCACCCGAGCGCCGCTCAGCGGACGGCGTGCACCGGTGCGGTCGCGCGCACCGGAAGCAGGAGCAGCAGGCCGACAAGCAGCACGAGCACGATGCCGAGGATGCCGAAGTACGCCTCGCCCGAGATTCCCACGAACAGCGCGAACATCGTCGGCGCAAGGAACGACACGGCGCGCCCGGTCGTGGCGTAGAGGCCGAAGACCTCGCCCTCGCGGCCCGGCGGGATCATGCGCGCGAGGAAGGTGCGCGAAGCCGACTGCGCGGGACCGACGAAGAGTGTCAGGGCGAGACCCGCGGTCCAGAAGACGATCTGCCCGCCGTCGTGCAGGAAGAACACCAGCAGGCCCGACACCACGAGCCCCGCCAGCGCGACGACGATCACGGGCTTCGCGCCGACGCGGTCATCGAGCGCGCCGACCGCGATCGTCGAGATCCCGGCCACGACGTTCGCGGCGATCGCGAAGATGATGACCTCGCCCGCCGAGAAGCCGAAGACGGATGCTGCCAGCACGCCGCCGAAGGTGAACACTCCCGCGAGGCCATCGCGGAAGACCGCGCTCGCCAGCAGGAACCACACGGTGTGGCGGCTTTCGCGCCACAGTCGCGCCACGTCCCGTCCGAGGCGCGCGTAGGAGGCGAGAAAGCCGATCCGCTCGCGGGCGGTGCCCGCGCCGCGGTACTCGGGAACCGCGAAAAGGACCGGCAGGGCGAACAGCCCGAACCACAGGGCGGCGACGATCATCGACAGCCGCACGTCGAGGCCGTTGTCGCCGGGCAGGCCGAACAGGCCCTGGATGAATCCGAAGTACACGATCAGCAGCAGCACGATGCCGCCGACGTACCCCATGCCCCAGCCGAACCCGCTCACGCGGCCGATCGTGCGTGAGGTCGAGACCTGCGTCAGCATCGCGTTGTAGTTGACGCCCGCGAACTCGAAGAACACGTTGCCTGCCGCGACAGCAGCAGGCCGAGCCACAAGAAGGAGGGGTCCGGCTCGATGAAGAACATCGCCAGCGTGATCGCGACGACGACGTAGGTGTTCACGGCCAGCCACAGCTTGCGTCGCCCCGAGGTGTCGGAGCGCTGCCCCGTCACCGGCGCCAGCAGCGCGATGAGCAGACCCGCCCCGGCGAGGGCCCAGCCCAGCTGCGCCTCGACCGTGCCTTCGGGGCCGAAGCTCGAGCTGGTGAGGTAGACGGTGAAGACGAAGGTCGTCACGACAGCGTTGAACGACGCCGAGCCCCAGTCCCAGAGTCCCCACGCGATGACGCGGCGGCGGCTGGTGCGGTCGGGGGCGTCGCTCATGTGCGGCACGGTATGGCCCTTCGGTGAACGGCGGGTGGCCCGGCGCCGCCGCGGCGCGGCGCGCGATCAGGCTATCGCTGCCGTCGCTCCAGAAAAGTTGAGCCCGTTCATATCAAGTTCATTTGACAGCTTCCCCGCCCCTGAGTACTGTTGAGTGCAGACGGCTCAACCTCGTGTCGAGTCGATCGCAGACTTCCGCAGAAACACCGAATCGGCAGCATCCCGCTGCGGTTCATACGAAGGAGAGACAATGCCCCGTGCAGTAGGAATCGACCTCGGCACCACGAACTCTGTCGTGAGCGTGCTCGAGGGCGGCGAGCCCAAGGTCATCGCGAACGCCGAGGGCCTGCGCACGACCCCGTCGGTCGTCGCATTCACCAAGGACGGCGAGGTGCTCGTCGGCGAGACCGCCAAGCGCCAGGCCGTCACCAACGTCGATCGCACCATCGCGAGCGTCAAGCGCCACATGGGCACCGACTGGACCTTCGCCGTCGACGACAAGAAGTGGACGCCGCAGGAGGTCTCGGCGCGCATCCTCGGCAAGCTCAAGCGCGACGCCGAGGAGTACCTCGGCGACACCGTGACGGATGCTGTCATCACGGTCCCCGCGTACTTCAACGACGCCGAGCGCCAGGCCACGAAGGAGGCCGGCGAGATCGCGGGTCTGAACGTGCTGCGCATCATCAACGAGCCCACCGCGGCCGCGCTCGCGTACGGCCTCGACAAGGGCAAGGAGGACGAGCTCATCCTCGTCTTCGACCTCGGTGGCGGAACCTTCGACGTCTCGCTGCTCGAGGTGGGCAAGGACGACGACTTCTCGACGATCCAGGTGCGCGCGACGGCCGGCGACAACCGCCTCGGCGGCGACGACTGGGACCAGCGTCTGGTCGACTACTTCATCACGCAGTTCAAGAACACGACCGGTGTCGACGTCTCGAAGGACAAGATCGCCCTGCAGCGCCTGAAGGAGGCCGCGGAGCAGGCGAAGAAGGAGCTCAGCTCCTCGATGTCGACGAGCGTCAACCTGCCGTACCTCTCGCTGACCGAGAACGGCCCCGTGTCGCTGTCCGAGACCGTGAGCCGCGCCAAGTTCGAGGACCTCACGAAGGACCTCCTCGACCGCACCAAGAAGCCGTTCGAGGACGTCATCCGTGAGGCCGGCATCAAGGTCGGCGACATCGACCACGTCGTGCTCGTGGGCGGTTCGACCCGTATGCCCGCCGTGGCCGAGCTCGTCAAGCGCGAGGCAGGCAAAGAGGCGAACAAGGGTGTCAACCCCGATGAGGTCGTCGCCGTGGGCGCCGCGCTCCAGGCCGGTGTGCTGAAGGGCGAGCGCAAGGACGTCCTGCTCATCGACGTCACCCCCCTGAGCCTCGGCATCGAGACCAAGGGCGGCATCATGACGAAGCTCATCGAGCGCAACACGGCCATTCCGACCAAGCGCAGCGAGACCTTCACGACGGCCGACGACAACCAGCCGTCGGTGGCGATCCAGGTCTTCCAGGGCGAGCGCGAGTTCACCCGCGACAACAAGCCGCTCGGCACGTTCGAGCTGACCGGCATCGCGCCGGCGCCACGGGGCATCCCGCAGGTCGAGGTCACCTTCGACATCGACGCGAACGGCATCGTGCACGTGTCCGCCAAGGACAAGGGCACCGGCAAGGAGCAGTCGATGACCATCACGGGCGGCTCGTCGCTGCCCAAGGAGGACATCGAGCGCATGGTGCGCGAGGCCGAGGAGCACGCCGCCGAAGACAAGAAGCGCCGTGAGTTCGCCGAGGTGCGCAACCAGGCCGAGACCCTCGCGTACTCGATCGACAAGCTGATCGCCGAGAACGCCGACAAGCTGCCCGAGGACGTCAAGACCGAGGTGCAGGGCGATGTCGACGCGCTGAAGACCGCGCTCGCCGGCGAGGACGATGAGGCCGTCAAGGCCGCTTTCGACAAGCTGAACGCCAGCCAGGGCAAGCTCGGCGAGGCAATCTACGCGTCGCAGGCCGCGCAGCAGGCGCCGGATGCCGGTGCCGACGCTCCGGCGGACGACCAGGGCTCGCAGCCCTCGGCCGACGAGGACGTCGTCGACGCCGAGGTCATCGACGACGAGGACGAGAAGAAGTAACCATGGCAGACAAGGACGCAGACCAGCCGCAGGAGCCTGAGGTTCCCGACACGGGTGAGGCGACGTCCGCTGCCGCGGGGCCGGAGGAGAACTCCTCCGGCCCCGCGCCGCAGGGGGACGACGATCTCACCGTCGACGACATCCTGGGTGCGGCGCAGACCGACGACGCCGCGGCCGAGGACGCCGTCATCGCCGACCTGGAGTCGGCGCTGCTGAGCGACCTCAAGCGCCTGCAGGCGGAGTACGCCAATTACCGGAGGCGCACCGAGGAGCAGCGCGAGCGCGAGATCGAGCGCGCGAAGGGTGAGGCCGTCAAGGGCCTGCTGCCCGTGCTCGACGACCTCGACCGCGCCGAGAAGCACGGTGATCTCGACGAGGGCACGCCGTTCGCGGCGATCGCGGTCAAGGTGCGCGCGGTCGCCGAGCGCCTGGGCGTGACCGCCTTCGGCGAGGCCGGCGAGGCCTTCGACCCGCAGCACCACGAGGCGATCTTCCAGCAGCCCATGCCGGGCACCACCGAGCCGACCGTGCTCGAGGTGGTCGAGGTCGGCTACCGCCTGGGTTCTGTCGAGCTGCGCCCCGCGAAGGTCGTGGTCGCCGCTCCGGCGGACTAGGCCGAGGAGGCGACGATGGCCAGTCAAGACTGGTTCGACAAGGACTTCTACAAGACGCTCGGCGTCTCGAAGGACGTCAGCGAGGGCGACCTCAAGAAGGCGTACCGCAAGCTCGCGCGCACCTACCACCCGGACTCCAATCAGGGTGATGCCAAGGCCGAGGCGACGTTCAAGGAGATCAGCGAGGCCTACTCCGTGCTCTCCGATGCCGAGCAGCGCAAGGAGTACGACCAGATCCGGGCGATGGGCTCGGGTGCCCGCTTCACGGCGGGCGGCACCGGCGGTGCCGGGGGTTTCGAGGATGTCTTCAGCATGTTCGGCCAGGGTCGCGGCGGTCGCCCGGGCCGGGGCCAGAGCGCGGAGGACTTCGACGACATCTTCTCGATGTTCAACCAGCAGCAGGGCGCCGGGTTCGGTTCGGGCCGGTTCGGTCAGCCCAGCGGCGGCTTCCGCGGCTTCGGCGGCCCCACGCGCGGCGCCGATGTGACGGCCCGCACGACGATCGACTTCCTCACCGCGACCAAGGGTGAGACGATCACCCTGCAGGGCGAGGACGGCCAGCCGTTCAAGGTCAAGATCCCGGCCGGTGTCTCGGACGGGCAGAAGATCCGACTGCGCGGCCGGGGACGCCCGTCGCCCGATGGTGGTGAGACCGGCGACATCGTCGTGCAGGTGGCCGTGCGCCCGCATCCCGTGTTCGTGCGTGACGGTCTCAATCTCCGGGTGACGGTTCCCGTCACCTTCACCGAGGCGGCGCTGGGCGCGACGATCGAGGTGCCCACACTCGGCGGCGACCCCGTCAAGCTTCGAGTCGCGCCGGGCACCCCGTCGGGACGCGTGCTGCGGGTCAAGGGTCGCGGCGTGCAGACCGCGAAGGGCACCGGCGACCTGCTCGCCGAGGTGCAGGTGGCCGTGCCTTCGCACCTCGACGATGCGGCCCGCGAGGCGCTCGAGCGCTTCCACGAGCTGGAGCCGAAGGAGAACCCGCGCGCCGACCTGATGCAGAAGGCGCGCGGCTGAGATGACCGAGAACAGGACTCGCGCCCAGAACAGGACGAACACCGCTGATTCGGTCCTGTTCTCGGCGCTTCTCCTGTCTTCGGGACGCCGGGGGTGGATGTGATGGACGAGATCGACGAGGACGCCCCGATCTTCGCGATCGCGGTCGCCGCCGAGCTCTCCGGCATGCACCCGCAGACCCTGCGGCAGTACGACCGACTCGGACTCGTCGTGCCCGCCCGCACGCGTGGCGGATCGCGTCGGTACTCCACGCGACACGTGGAGCAGCTCCGCGAGGTCGCGAAGCTCTCGAGCGAGGGCGTGAGCCTTCCCGCGATCGCGCGGCTGCTGCTGCTCGAAGAGCAGGTGCACGACCTCACCCGCCGCGTGCGCGATCTCGAGCAGCAGCTGCACGCCGAGCGGCAGACGCGCCCCGGATCCCGTGTCTTCGCCGCCGGAGTGTCGGGGTCGGTGATCACCCTGCGCGCCGGCGCCCGGGTGCCGCGCGCGACCGACGTCGTGCTGTATCGGCCGCGGCATCCGCAGCCGCCGGCGGACTGAGAGCCTCGCCGCCGTTCGCTGAGCCCGGCGCGGGATGCTGCCCTCAGGCGGCCGCGACGAAGGCCCGGTAGTCGGCGAGCGAGAGCTCGGCATAGGCGTATGACCAGGTGCCGACCGCCTCGGCCACCGCCCTGCCGCCGCCGACGTATCCCGCGACGACGGGTGCGTTCGGCGACTGCCCGTGAGCGCGCGCGAGCACGGTGGCGCAGGCAACCGCGTACCGGCGGAAGGGCGCCGCCTCCAGCGTCTCCATGTCGATGCCGCCCTTCATGTCGTGGAACTGCCGCACGTAGTAGTCGCGCTCGCCGTTGTAGCGGAAGTGCCCGAGGAACGGATCCGACACGGCCTGCAGGATGCGCTGCAGCGCGACGACACGCGCGCCCTCGCCGTGCGCCTCGACGTAGCGTGTGATCGCGGCGGGCTGGTGGATGCCGCCGTACTCGGAGAGGACGCTCTGCGTCGCCTGCTTCGACTGCAGCAGCAGCGCGTTGCCCTCGCCGTCATCGAACGCGGTCAGGTGACACCGGGTGCCGACGCTCCCGACGCCGACGACCCGCCGGGCGATGTCGCTGACCCCGTACTGCTGCAGCAGCATCCAGATGTCGACATTGACGGTGCGCAGGTAGGCGCCGATCAGCTCGTGCACCTGATCCTCGAGCTCGGGTTCGACGTGCGTCATCGTGGGCGGTCGCTCGAGGAAGCGCAGTCGCCCGTCGTCCGTGCGCTCGGTCAGCTTGCGGGCGGCGCGCTCCGCCGTGCGCTTCTCGGCGTCGCGCCGGGCCGCGGCGAGGACGGACCGAGACTCGTCGTCGAGCTGCGACTCGCCCGCGTCGGGGGAGAGATGCTCGAAATAACGCTGGAGCGGACTGCGCCGCGAACCCGCGCGCAGGGCGGTCGCGTACGTGCGCACGGCGGAGGTCGCAGCATCCCGGATCACGCCGTCGGCGTGCCCGGCGGCCTGCCCCGCGATGACGATGCTCGTGACGAGGCGCTTGAGGTCCCACTCCCAGGGCGCCCAGGCGGCCTCGTCGAAGTCGTTGAGATCGAAGACCAGCGTGCGCTGCGGGCCGGCGTAGAAGCCGAAGTTGGCGACGTGGGCTTCGCCGCATGAACCGACGAGGATGCCGGAATGCGGATCCTGCGAGAGGTCGGCCGCCATGATCGCGGCCGTGCCGCGGTAGAACGCGAACGGGCTCTGCGCCATCCGCTCGGTGCGGATGGGCAGCAGCTCCTGCAGGCGGTCGGCGTTCTGCCGGGCGAGGATGCCGAGCGGATCGCGCCCTGTGGTGGTCAGTCCCGCGAGCGCATCGCGAGGCACGATCGATCGCGTCGACCGGCCCGCAGATGCGTGCATCTCTCGGCTGGGCAGGGGCGCCCACCCCGGGCGTCGGGGCAGCGTGTCGCGCTCGGCGGCTTCGGTCATGTGCACATCATCCCGCGCCTGCGCGCCCGCACGCGCGTCAGTCGTCGTCGATCTCGAGCGGTCCTGCGGTGAGACGGATCAGCTCGTCGGCCTCGGCGCAGAATCCCTGCAGGCGCTCGAGCAGCTCGGGCAGCGACGTGGAGCCCAGCAGCGCGTAACGATCGAGGGTCTGGATCGGCGCGATGCCCGCGAGCTGCCAGGCCGACATGATGGGGTCGTCCGAGAGCTGCTCGTCGACCGACCACGGCACGTCGACGTATTCCGACGCCGTCGCGAGCAGACGCCGCACGCACCTCTCGGCCCGGCGGTGTACATCGACGAGGTCATCCGACCAGGTCAGCGGGGCGATCTCCCGCACCTCGGCGCGGGGATAGGGGTCATCGTCGAGCCAGCGCTCGATGTCGATGCGCCGCCCGCCCGTCGCGACCACCATGATCGAGGATTCGAGTTCGCGGTATCCGCGGACGTGCGCGACCGTGCCGCGCGAGAAGCGCTGGTCGCCGCCGCCCACCTCGGTGCCACGCTCGATCAGCACGACGCCGAACTCCGCGTCGCCCGCCATGACATCGGCGAAGAGCGCGCGGTAGCGCGGTTCGAAGATGCGCAGCGTCAACGGCATGCCCGGGATCAGCACCGATCCGAGCGGGAACATCGGCAGGGTCGCCATCCCCCCAGCGTGCCATCGGTTCGAGGGGGCAGGGGCGGTTCGGGCCGGATCAGGCCGGGTCGATGCGCAGGACGCCGGGCGCCTCGCCGGCCTCGAGGTCGTCGATGAGGCGGATGCTGCGCGCCAGCTCGTCCAGGGGCGCGGTCACCGTGCCGAATCGCTCCCGGTCACTGCACACGGCGTTGATGGTCACGAAGTGCGCGCCCGTGTCCCACGTGTAGGTCGCGAAGGGCGGCGTGCGCGGGTCCTTCGGCAGATCGATGACGAGACGCTCGCCCGCGCCGAGGTGGCGGCCGACGAACGTCTCGGTGTCGTCGTACTCCATCGGCATCATCGCGCGCGCGGCGCGCAGCTGCGACGTCGCCTCCTGCACCTGCGCCATGACCACGACGAGCTCCGGGTCGTCCTTCCACACCCACACGAGCACGCGCCCCGCGGCACGGCGCATCAGCAGGGGCGCTGCCTGGCTCATCGCCCATGCCGCGAAGCCCGACCCGGGCCGCTCCGGCGCCCCCATCGCGCGACCGGCCTGGCCCAGCAGCATCCCGATCGCCGCTTTGCGGTGGCGGCGGCCCTTGAAGCCGAGCGATCCTGTCACGGGCACCCAGCGGGTGGTGTCGGCGTCGGCCTGCAGTCTCGGCATGAAACCAGGGTAGGCGGGATGCGGTCGCCGCACATCCGCGGATCGCCTCGCGCCTCGAGGGTCAGCGGGGGCCGCTCGGGTAGAGTGGCGACGCGCATGCACCACCCGTGCGACCCCCGTCCGCCGCACAGTTAGGCACCCGCATCCCGTGAGTTCCCCCGAGACCCACGGCGCGTCGCAGGGCACGGAACTGCCCGAAGCGGCCGCCGCTGCCGGGGCCCCGGCATCCGCCCGCGGCCTCACGATCGTGATGGGGTGCGACACCTTCGCGCCCGACGTCAACGGCGCCGCCCGGTTCAGCGAACGCCTCGCGGCGGGGCTCGTGGCCCGCGGACACGACGTGCACGTCGTGGCGCCCAACCGGGTCTACCGTCGTGCGTCGCCCGCGGTCGAGCAGATCGAGGGCGAGCCCGTCATCATGCACCGGCTGCCGTCGGTGCGCTGGCCCCCGCACGACTGGCTGCGCTTCGTCTGGCCCTGGCGCTCCAAGCACTATGCCCGGCGCGTGCTCGACGAGGTGCGGCCCGACGTCGTCCACATCCAGTCGCACATCGTGATCGGTCGCGGCCTCGCCCGCGAGGCGCACAAGCGCGGCATTCCGATCGTGGCGACCAACCACGTGATGCCCGAGAACATCCTCGACTTCACGACGCTCCCCCCGGTGCTCGACCGCCTCTTCGTCAAGCTCGCGTGGGACGATGCGGCGCGCACCTTCGCCCTCACCCGCGCCGTGACCACACCGACGCGCAAGGCGGCCGACTTCCTCGAAGCCGCCATCGACATCGACGGGGTCGTCCCGATCAGCTGCGGCATCGACGCGGCGAAGTACACCGCCGACCTCTCGCCCCGCGATCGCCACCGCGTGCTGTTCGTCGGCCGGCTCACGCGCGAGAAGCAGATCGATCAGCTGCTGCGCGCGGTCGCCGCCCTCGACCCGGCGCTGGACGTCGACGTCGAGATCGTCGGCGGCGGAGACCAGCGAAAGCACCTCGAGCAGCTCGCGGAGCAGCTCGGCATCGCCGACCGTGTCGTGTTCCACGGTCGTGTCGACGACGACGAGCTGCGGCGCATCTACACGCGCGCGAGCGTCTTCGCGATGCCTTCCGTCGCCGAGCTGCAGTCGATCGCGACGATGGAGGCCATGGCGTCGGGGCTGCCCGTCGTCGCCGCCGACGCGATGGCGCTGCCGCACCTGGTGCGCGAAGGTGACAACGGCTACCTCTTCGACCCGGCGAGCATCGACGAGCTCACCGCCGCGCTGACGCGGGTGCTCACGGCCGATCCCGATGAGCGGCGGCGCCTGCAGCAGGCATCGCTCGACGGGGTGAAGATCCACGACATCGATCGCACGCTGCGCACGTTCGAGGCGCTCTACCGCGGCGAGCCCGTCGAGGGCTGACTCCGTGCACTCCGACGCCCCACGGCGCATCGCGCTGGTCTGCGACTATTCGCTGGACTACCTGGGTGGTGCCCAGAGCGCGTTCCTCGACGAGGCGCACCTTCTGCGCGCGCGGGGGCACGAGGTCACGATCGTCGCGCCCGTCGGTGCCTTCGCCTCGGTGCTGCGGCCCGCCGTGGGCGCTGACGACGCGATGGGGGCTGGTGATGCGGCGAGGGGTGACGACGCCGCGGGGGCACATTGGCGCCAGGCCTGGCTGCGCGCGGGCGGCGACATCGTCGCGGTCTACGCGCCCCTCACGGTGCCCGGTGTCGATCTGCCCGTCATCCGCAACTCGCGGATGCTGCGCTCCCGCCTGCGCGCCGAGTTCGCGGCACGCCGCATCGAGGTCGTGCACGCCCACTCCGAGTTCGGCTTGACCGCCGCGGCGGTGTCGTCCGCGCGCGCCCTCGGCCTGCGCACGGTGCAGACCGTGCACACCTTCTTCTGGCAGGCCGTCGTCCCCGCGCCGGCGACGCGCATCGCCGCCGGTGCCGTGCGCGGATTCGGCCGGTGGCTGCGCGGATTCCCCACCTCCCACGACGCGCTCGCTCCCGCCGCTCTGGACTCCGCACTGCGCAATCTCACGCTCTCGATGGCGCGGCGGGTCGATCTGGTCGTGTCGCCGTCCGCGCATCAGGCCGAGCGCCTGCGCGCGGCGGGACTGCGCCGCGTGAGCGTCGTGCCGAACGCCGTGGCCTCGATCGGCCCCGCGGGCGAGCCGCTCACCGCGATCGACGCTCCCCTGCGGATCGTGTGGGTGGGACGCCTCGTGGCAGAGAAGCGCCTGCTCGAGTGGATCGACGCGGTCGCGCGGGCGTGCGCGGCCCTCGGGCCGGATGCGCTGGTGGTCGAGATCATCGGCGAGGGGCTGCTCCGCGGCGAAGCCGAGCGGCGAGCGGGGGGACTGCCGATCGTGTTCGCGGGGCGTCTCGAGCGCGGTGAGGTGCAGCGGCGCATGCGCGGCGCGCACCTGGTGGCGCTGACCTCGCACGGTTTCGACAACCAGCCCGTCACGATCGTCGAGGCGCTGCACGCCCGGCGCGGGGTGTTCTACGTCGATCCGGCGCTGACCGAGGGGGTCGCGATCGCGGGGCTGCGCGCCGCGGGCCCGGACGTCGAGGCGATGGCCGCTCTGCTGGTCTCGCTCGCGCGCGACCCGGCACCTGTCGTGCGCGCCTCAGAGCAGGCGGCCGACGGTGCGCGGGACTTCGATCCCGAGACCCATGTCACGCGCCTGCTCGACGTGTACGCGGGCGGCCGGACCGCCTGAGGCGGCGGGGCCCTCGTCGCGGACGTCGGGCACACGTGCGGGGTCGGTCGGAACGCGGCCGTAGCCGTCGGTGAAGACCGCGCGGACGGTGGCGATGATGCCGCCGATCGCGGCGAGGGCGAGGAGTGCGAGGAGAACGGTCATGGCAGACACGCTACGATTGACGCCATTCTGCCACGAGTGGCAGAATGGCCATGGGTCGTAAGATTTCTGCCACACTCCGGGAGGCTCCGCATGCAGACCGTCGCCGTCATCGTGCAGGACGGGTTCGCGCCCTTCGAGTTCGGGCTCGCGTGCGAGGCCTTCGGTCTCGACCGCTCGGATGACGGCATCCGCCCCTTCGACTTCCGGATCTGTGCCGCCGAGCCCGGGGCGATCGACTCGAACCTCGGATTCTCGATCAACGTCGAGCACGACCTCTCGTTCGCCGAGACGGCGGATCTGGTCGTGGTGACGCCCGTTCCGCGGGCGACGTGGGGGAGCATCGACGAGCGGATCGCTGAGGTCGTGCGTCGCGCGGCCGCCCGCGACGCATGGCTGCTGAGCGTGTGCAGCGGCTCGTTCGTGCTGGCTGCGGCGGGTGTGCTCGACGGGCGCCGGGCGACGACGCACTGGAAGTACGCCGACACGATGGGCCGGATGTACCCGCGGATCGAGGTGGATCCCGATGTTCTGTACGTGCAGGACGGCAAGGTCATCACGAGCGCCGGCACCGCCGCGGGGCTCGACGCCTGCCTGCACCTGTTGCGACAGGAGCTCGGCGCCGAGGTCACGAACACGATCGCGCGGCGCATGGTGGTGCCGCCGCAGCGCGACGGCGGGCAGGCGCAGTTCATCGCCGCGCCGCTGCCCCCGGTCGCCTCGCTCTCCCTGGCCCCCGTCACGGACTGGATGCTGCAGAATCTGCGCGTCGAGCTCACCGTCGATCAGCTCGCCGCGCGGGCGCACATGTCGCCGCGCACCTTCGCCCGCCGGTTCAAGGCGGACTTCGGCGCGACGCCGGCGGCGTGGCTCGCGAGGCAGCGGGTGCTGCACGCCCAGCGGCTGCTGGAGAGGACAGACCTCGGGCTCGACCGCATCGCGGACGAGTGCGGATTCGGGTCGGCCGCCGTGCTGCGGCAGAACTTCGCCCGGGTGCTGGGCACCACGCCGACGGCGTACCGCGCGACCTTCTCCTGCGCCGTCCCGGCTTGAGCGGTCGTGCGGTAGCGGGTGGCCGGGGTGCGTGCCATTTCCGGACAACATTCCGGAGTTGCCTGCGCGGCAACGGCCCGAGGGTGCCCTGCCGGCCGTTGTGCGCGCATGTCTCCGGAATGTTGACCGCCTACGGATGGGTACTCCCTGTGCCGGGCATCATCTGCGCCGGCGGGGCATTGCCGGATCCGTGCGCGCGATGTAAACTTGAGTCTGTAAGGCTCAAGTTTCTGCGAGCCCATGGATTCAGCGAGAACGGACCATCATGCAACCCGGCCAGCAGCCTCAGGAAGAGCAGCAGAGCGCCCTCGAGCAGTTCGGCATCAACCTCACCGAGCGCGCCAAGGCGGGCAAGCTCGATCCGGTCATCGGGCGCGACAGCGAGATACGGCGCGTCAGCCAGGTGCTCACGCGCCGGACCAAGAACAACCCCGTCCTGATCGGTGAGCCCGGCGTCGGAAAGACCGCGGTGGTCGAGGGGCTGGCCCAGCGCATCGTCGCGGGCGACGTCGCCGAGTCCCTCAAAGACAAGGAGCTCATCACTCTCGACATCTCGGCGCTCGTCGCCGGTGCGATGTACCGGGGGCAGTTCGAAGAGCGACTCAAGAGCGTGCTGAAGGAGATCACCGAATCCGAGGGTCGTGTCATCACCTTCATCGACGAGCTGCACGTGCTGATGGGGGCGGGTGGCGGCGAGGGATCTGTCGCGGCATCCAACATGCTCAAGCCGATGCTCGCCCGCGGCGAGCTGCGCCTGATCGGCGCGACGACGCTCAACGAGTACCGCGAGTTCATCGAGAAGGATGCCGCGCTGGAGCGCCGCTTCCAGCAGGTGTACGTCGGCGAGCCCAGCGTCGAGGACACGGTCGCGATCCTGCGCGGGCTGAAGGAGCGCTACGAGGCCCACCACAAGGTCGCGATCGCCGACGGTGCGCTCGTGGCCGCCGCATCCCTGTCCAATCGGTACATTCCGGCGCGCCAGTTGCCCGACAAGGCCATCGACCTG
>NZ_QFPF01000136.1 GCF_003248605.1 Microbacterium sp. | reverse complement strand
CGCAGAGACCTCCGACGTTGCGAATGCGGTGCTCGACGGCGCCGACGCGGTCATGCTGTCGGGCGAGACGAGCGTGGGGGAGTACCCCGTCGTCGTCGTCGAGACGATGGCGCGCATCGTGGCCTCGACCGAGGAGCACGGTCTCGAGCGCATCGCACCGCTGACGAACAAGCCGCGCACGCAGGGCGGGGCGATCACCCTCGCGGCGATCGAGGTGGCGGACTTCGTCGAGGCGAAGTATCTCTGCATCTTCACGGAGTCCGGCGACTCCGCCCGCCGCATGTCGCGTCTGCGCCCGAAGATCCCCATGCTGGCGTTCACCCCCGACCCGGCGATCCGCCGCCGCATGGCGCTGACATGGGGCATCCGGTCGACGCTGGTGGAGCACGTCGCCCACACGGACCGCATGTTCATCCAGGTCGACGACTACCTGCTCTCCAACGACCTCGCCAAGATCGGCGACAAGGTCGTCGTGATCTCGGGCTCACCTCCCGGAATCATCGGCTCCACGAACGACATCCGCGTCCACAAGGTCGGTGACGCCGTGCACGGCGCCGCGCCCATCTACCAGACGCGCGAGTAGCGGTTCGGGGCCCGACGACCCGCCCCGACAGCACGCAGACGGCGGCATCCCTGCGGGGATGCCGCCGTCTGCGTGTGCCGTCGGGGCTGCGGTACCGGTGATGGGAGTCGAACCCACACGCCCTCTCGGGCAACCGAGTTTGAGTCGGTCGCGTCTGCCATTCCGCCACACCGGCCCGCGCGAGCGGCCTGCCCGCGCGTCCGCCTGAGACGATACCGTAGGATTCAAAGGTGACTGAGCAAGACCTGAACGCCAAGCCCGCGGCATCCACCACCCGACGCGTCGTCGTCGCCGAGGATGAGTCGCTGATCCGCCTCGACATCGTCGAGATCCTTCGCGACAACGGGTACGAGGTCGTCGGCGAGGCCGGCGACGGCGAGACCGCCGTCCAGCTCGCCACCGAGCTGCGCCCCGACCTCGTGATCATGGACGTCAAGATGCCCGTGCTCGATGGCATCAGCGCCGCCGAGAAGCTGAACAAGAACCACGTCGCGCCGGTCGTGCTGCTCACCGCCTTCAGCCAGAAGGAGCTCGTCGAGCGCGCGAGCGAGGCGGGTGCGCTCGCCTACGTGGTCAAGCCGTTCACCCCGAACGACCTGCTGCCCGCGATCGAGATCGCACTGAGCCGCTACCAGCAGATCATCACGCTCGAGGCCGAGGTCGCCGACATGGTGGAGCGCTTCGAGACGCGCAAGCTGGTCGACCGCGCGAAGGGGCTGCTCAACGAGAAGATGGGGCTGTCCGAGCCCGAGGCCTTCCGCTGGATCCAGAAGGCGTCGATGGACCGCCGCCTGACGATGCAGGATGTCGCGAAAGCGATCATCGAGCAGCTCGCTCCCAAGAAGGCCTGACCCACGAGGCAGGCCTGATCAGATCCCTCAGCGGGCTGATCGCGTCAGATCCTTGAGCAGGTTGGTGATGCGCACCGTCGAGACACGACGGCCGTGATCGTCGCTGATCGCGATCTCGTGCACCGTCATGGTGCGCCCGAGATGGATCGGGGTGCATACCCCCGTGACCCGTCCGGACGTCGCGGATCGCGTATGGGTCGCGTTGATGTCGACGCCCACCGCGAGCCGCCCTTCGCCGGCATGGAAGTTCGCGTGCATCGAACCGAGGGACTCGCCGAGCACGACGTACGCCCCGCCGTGCATGAGTCCCACGGGCTGCGTGTTGCCCTCGACCGGGAGGGAGGCGACGGCGCGTTCGGGCGTGAACTCCACCCATTCGAAGCCCATCTTCTCGGCGAGCGCACCGACCCCGCGCGCCCGCGCCCACTCGAGTGCGGACGGGTATGCGGCATGGTCGTTCACGGGACTCCTTGGACGGGGGAGGCGGAGCCGCGGCGCTCGCACGGGGCCGCGGGCGGTGTCGGAACCCCTGACTAGGCTGTCAGGGTGCCGGACTCCGCAAAGCCTACCCTCATGATCGTCGACGGCCACTCGCTGGCCTACCGGGCCTTCTTCGCCCTCCCCGTCGAGAACTTCACGACCAAGGATCACCAGCACACCAACGCCATCTACGGCTTCCTGGCGATGCTCGTCAACCTCATCAAGGCTGAGAAGCCCACGCACATGGCGGTCGCCTTCGACACGTCGAGAGTGTCATTCCGAACGCGCGAGTATGCGGAGTACAAGGCCAACCGCAGCGAGACGCCGCAGGAGTTCAAGGGGCAGATCCCCCTCCTGCAGGACTGCCTCGCGGCGATGAGCATCACGGTGCTGCAGCAGGAGGACATCGAGGCCGACGACATCCTCGCCACGCTTGCGACCCAGGGGGCCGCGCAGGGATACGACGTCCTCGTCGTCTCCGGAGACCGCGACACGATCCAGCTCGTCACCGACGACATCACACTGCTGTACCCGAACGTTCAGGGCGTCTCGCAGCTCAAGCGCTACGATCCCGCGGCCGTCGTCGAGAAGTACGGGCTGCCGCCGCATCAGTATCCCGAGATCGCCGCTCTCGTCGGCGAGACGAGCGACAACCTGCCGGGTGTGCCGAAGGTCGGGGAGAAGACGGCGGTCAAATGGCTGACCCAGTTCGGCTCGCTCGATGAGCTGCTCACCCGCGCCGACGAGATCAAGGGTGTCGTCGGCGGCAACCTGCGGGACCACCTCGACGACGTGCGACGCAACCGCACGCTGAACCGCCTGCTCACCGACGTCGAACTGCCCGTCGCACCGGCCGACCTCGCGGTGCGCCCGATCGACGCGCAGGGCGTGCGCGACATCTTCGCCCGCCTCGAGTTCCGCACACTCCTGCCACGCGTCTTCGAGGCGACGGGAGCGGATGCCTCGGCCAGGGCGGCGACGGACGCTCCCGCCGCGGCGCCCACCGCCGCTCCCGCACGGCAGATCGCGCCCGGCGAGCTCGATGGCTGGATCGCCGCGGCGCTCGAGAGCCACCCGGCGGGCATCGCGATGGTGTGCGACCCGCAGCCGACGGCGGCCGCCGCGCGTGTCGGCCTCGCCACATCGGCCGAGGCCGTGGAGTTCGCGTGGATGCCCGCCGACGACGACCCGGTGTTCTCGGCGTTCACCGTATGGCTGGCCTCGACCGCACCGAAGGTGATGCACGACGCCAAACCGCAGCTCAAGTTCCTCCGGCGGGCGGGAGTCGAGGTCGCCGGCGTCGCGCACGACACGCTGATCGCCGGGTGGCTCGTGCGCCCGAGCTTTCCCGACAAGAACCTCGCCGACCTCGTGGATCGCTATCTGGGCGAGGCGCTGCCCGAGGCCGACCCGAATCAGCTCGTGCCCGAGACCGAGGGGGCGACCCCCGGTCAGCGCGCGTGGTACATCCTCAGGGTCGCCGACGCTCTGCTGGCCGACATGCCGGCGTCCGTTACGCGGGTGCTCTCCGAGATCGAGATGCCGACGCTGACGGCGCTCGCGGACATGGAGCTGGCGGGGGTGACCGTGTCACACGCCAAGCTCTCGTCGTTCTCCGGTGATCTGGGGGCTCGTGCCGAGACGCTCGCGCGCGAGGCGTACGCCATCATCGGCCGAGAGTTCAACCTGGGGTCGCCCAAACAGCTGCAGGAGGTGCTCTTCGAAGACCTCCAGCTGCCGAAGACACGCAAGACCAAGACGGGCTACTCGACCGATGCGGCCGTGCTCGCCGACCTGCAGGAGAGCAACCCGCATCCCTTCCTCGATCTGCTGCTCCAGCACCGCGAGGCGACGAAGCTGCGCCAGATCATCGAGTCCCTCGATGTCGCGATCGGTCCCGACGCCCGCATCCACACCACCTACGTGCAGACGGGCAGTCAGACCGGTCGTCTGTCCAGCACCGAACCGAATCTGCAGAACATCCCCGTACGCACCGAGGAGTCGCGTCGCATCCGGAGTGCCTTCGAGGTCGGTCAGGGGTATGAGGCCCTTCTGACCGCCGACTACTCCCAGATCGAGATGCGCATCATGGCGCACCTCTCCGAGGATCCGGGGCTGGTCGAGGCGTTTCGCACGGGGGAGGATCTGCACCGTTTCGTCGGCGCGCGCGTGTTCGGCGTGCAGCCCGCCGACGTCACCCCGGCGATGCGCACCAAGGTCAAGGCCATGTCGTACGGTCTCGTCTACGGCCTGTCGGCGTTCGGTCTGTCCAAGCAGCTGCGCATCGAGCAGTCCGAGGCCAAGCAGCTCATGACCGAGTACTTCGCGCGGTTCGGCGCGGTCCGCGACTATCTGCGCGGATCGGTCGAGCAGGCGCGGATCGACGGGTACACCGAGACCATCTTCGGTCGTCGCCGTCCCTTCCCCGATCTGGCCAGCCCCAACCGCGTGCTGCGAGAGAATGCCGAGCGTGCCGCGCTCAACGCGCCGATCCAGGGCAGCGCCGCCGACATCATGAAGATCGCCCTCTTCCACATCGACGATGCGCTGCGCGGGGCCGGTCTGCGCTCGCGCATCCTCATGCAGATCCACGACGAGCTCGTCGTCGAGGTGGCGCCCGGGGAGTGGGATGCCGCCGAAGAGATCGTCCGCGCGCGCATGGGCGACGCGGCCGAGCTGACGGTTCCCCTCGATGTGCAGATCGGGCGCGGCGCGGACTGGAACGAGGCCGCCCACTGAGTCGTGTCGGCCCCGGTCAGTAGGCTCGAGGCCATGACGGACGCACAGCGGACACCCACGAAGATCGACGAGGTCGCCGAGGCGTGGGTCGACACTCTCGCCGAGCTCTCCCCGACGCTCGGAACCTACATCGGTCGCTTCGAGTACAACGGGCGCTTCGACGATTTCTCGCCCGAGGGGGCGCAGCGCTTCGCCGACGCGGCGCGCACAACGCTCACGCGACTCGACGCGCAGATCCCGGCTGACGCCATCGATGCGGTCACGCAGGCGGACCTCGGGGGCAGTCTCCGTCTGGCGCTCGATCTGCACGACGCTCGCTGGCACCTGCGCGATCTCAACGTCATCGCCTCTCCCGCACAAGACATCCGATCGGCGTTCGATCTGATGCCCACCGACACGGTCGAGGACTGGGCCGTCATCGGCGAGCGTCTCCGGGCGGTGCGCGGCGCGGTCCGCGGTTACATCCAGACCCTCCGCGAGGGCATCGCGCAGGGAGTCGTCCCCGCGCGCCGTCAGGTCGTCGAGGTCGTCACCCAGCTGCACCGGTACACGGCCGACACCGGTTTCTTCGCCGAGTTCGCGGCTCAGGCGGCTCCCGCCGAGGGCCAGCTGCCGGCATCCCTCGCCCGTGATCTCGCCGAGCGTGCCGACGCCGCCCGTGTCGCCTACGACGAGCTCGCCGGCTTTCTCGCCGACGAGCTGGCGCCCGCGGCCACAGAGAAGGATGCGGTCGGTCGCGAGCTCTACGCCCTGCACTCGCGGCGCTTCCTCGGAGCCGAGATCGACCTCGACGAGACTTACGAGTGGGGCACCGAAG
>NZ_QFPF01000053.1 GCF_003248605.1 Microbacterium sp. | reverse complement strand
TTATCCCAGAGTCAGGGGCAGATTGCTCACGTGTTACTCACCCGTTCGCCACTGATCCAGAGAGCAAGCTCTCTTTCACCGTTCGACTTGCATGTGTTAAGCACGCCGCCAGCGTTCATCCTGAGCCAGGATCAAACTCTCCGTAAAGAATTTTTGCTTCGATGAGCCGGAATGGGCTACATCTCTGCGAGCTTGATCTGACGATCGGATGTCATTACTGACATATCCGTTTAATCTCAAAAGAATCTCATCGACCAGCTAGGCTGGCCGCGAGGTTTTTTGGCATTATGACAAGTGCACGCTGTTGAGTTCTCAAGGATCGGATGCTCCTGCGTCTTGGCCTCTCAGCCAGTCCCGCAGGGCAACTTCTCTATCTTATCTGTCTCGCTCGGCTTGTCAAATCGGCGTTTTCGGCGGATTCAATCCGCGCAGCCTGAAGTGACTGTGCTCGAGGAGCAGGACCCCATCCTAGACCCAAGGGTCATGACCCTCAAGATGAGGGCTTGTTCAGAAGGGGGTGGTTCTCCGCTTGAGGGGGGTGAGGCTCTCGGCCTCTCCGCTTCCCTGTGGGGCGAACAAGTAATAAGTTACGCGGGGGTTTCGGTTCGGGCAAATCCTGGTTGCATCCCGGGCGTGTCGCCGCGTCTTTCCGCGGTTTTCACCCGTCGGAGCTCCGCTCGCCCGACAAGCCTCGACGGCGAGCGGCCGAGACGACCAGCGCCAGGAGGACGGTGACGACCGCCCAGAGCGCACAGGCCGGTGGGAGGACCAGGTAGGCGAGATGCGCGATCCCGAAGCCGGGGCGAAGCGGCCCTAAGAGCGCGAGGCCGAAGATCCACGTCGCGATCAGGATCGCCGGCAGCGACATCCACCACGTCACCCGTACGAGTCCGGGCAACTGCCGCTCGATCGCCACCGGCGTTCGACGCCGGAGCCAGGAGAGGGCGAACAACCCGAGCACGAGCAGACCGGCAGCCGAGGAGAGATCCTGCAGCCAGCCGTACATCGGCTGGCCGATGACCTCATCGGCCAGCACGGGAAACAGCTCGACACCGAGCCGACCCTCGTGCGTGAACAGATCCCAGGCGATGTGGCTGAGCACACCCAGAGTGAGCGAGAGGGCGAGCAGGCCGAGGGCCACCGCTCCCCCGGCGAATGTCTCCCGCAGGGACTCTCTCGCCCCGGCATCCCACCGGCCGGGAAGCCGTGCGGCCAGCCAGCGCGGGGCGAGCTCGCGGCACGCGGGGCGGAGGACCGTGCGCCACAGCACGAGTAGACCGAGCGCCAGCAGAACCGTCACCGGCAACCAGCGGGGGTCGTGCGTCGCGGAGTAACGCAACGGGATGCCGCGCGTGAAGAGCGCAAGATCCGGTGTCATCGCCCCCACCGCGATGGCCGCGGGTACCAGGGGCGTGCGCAGGAAGGGCAGCGCGACGACCGCGTGGCTGGGGGTGAACGGCACCGCGGGCTCAGTCCCCGACGAAGATCCCGGCGAGCGTCTTCTTGCCGCGCCGCAGCACGGACACACCTCCGGGCAACGCGCCCGTCACCGCGGCATCATCGCCTTCCACCCGCTCGCCGTCGAGCGTCACCCCGCCCTGGGCGATCGCCCGCCGGGCATCGGACAGGCTCTGGACGAGCCCGGTCTCGACGAGGGCATGCACGACGGTCGTTCCCCGCGCGAGGCGCGCATGCGGCAGCTCGTGCAGTGCACTCGCGAGGGTTTCGGGATCGATCGACCCGAGATCTCCCCGCCCGAACAGCGCTTCGGAGGCGGCGATCACCGCGGATGCCGAGCCGGGCCCGTGGACGAGCGCCGTGACTTCATGTGCCAGGCGCTTCTGCGCCGCGCGGCGGAACGGCTCGTCCTGCACGAGGTGCTCGTACCGCTCGATCTCGGCGCGCCCGAGGAAGGTGAACACCTTGAGTCGTTCGATCACATCGGCGTCGTCGGTGTTCAGCCAGAACTGGTACATCCGGTACGGGCTGCACATCTCGGCGTCGAGCCAGATCGCGTTGCCCTCGCTCTTGCCGAACTTCGTGCCGTCGCTGTTGGTGATCAGCGGCGTGCCGATCGCGTGCACCGACACGCCCTCGACGCGGTGGATGAGGTCGGTGCCGCTCGTGAGGTTTCCCCACTGATCGCTGCCACCCGTCTGCAGCACGCACCCGTGCGCGCGGTACAGCTCGAGGTAGTCCATGCCCTGCAGGATCTGGTAGCTGAACTCCGTGTAGCTGATGCCCGCATCGGAGTTCAGCCGGGCCGCCACCGCGTCCTTCTTGAGCATCGTGCCCACGCGGTAGTGCTTGCCGATGTCGCGCAGGAAATCGATCGCCGACAGGGGTGCCGTCCAGTCGAGATTGTTGACGATGCGGGCGGCGTTGTCGCCGCCGAAGCTGAGGTAGGTCTCGACCTGCGTGCGCAGGCGCCCCACCCACTCCTCGACCGTCTCGCGCGTGTTCAGCGTGCGTTCGGCCGACGGACGCGGGTCGCCGATGAGGCCCGTCGATCCCCCGACGAGTCCGAGCGGCCGATGACCCGCCAGCTGCAGGCGGCGCATCGTGAGCAGCTGCACGAGGTTGCCCAGGTGAAGGCTCGGAGCGGTCGGGTCGAAACCGCAGTAGTACACGATGGGCGGGCCACCGAGCAGCGTGCGCAGAGCGTCCTGGTCCGTCGACACGTGCACCAGCCCACGCCAGACCAGTTCGTCCCAGACGTTGTCGAACGCGGGATCGTTGGCGGGGCTCAGAGCGCGCAGCTCGGCGTCGACGGGGGCGGATGACACGCCTTCGAGGCTACCAGCGCCGCGGCGGGCATCCTGATCGGGGCGCCCTCACCCGAGGTGCGGGGACGCCCCGCCCCACCAGACCAGTCCCGCGAGGGCGAGAGCCAGCGACCAGCTGACGAGACTGCCGACGAGGAAGTACTCGGCACGGTCGCCGTTGTCGTCCCGTGAGATCTCGGGAAAGCGGACGATGCCCTTGGCCGCGAGCACCGCTGCCAGGAGGGTGTACGCCCCGGCGAGTGTCAGCGAGAAGACGATGACACGCTCGAGCGGTCCGATGAGGCGGCCCCCTTTGAGAGAGGGCTGCGCGGCGAGGGGCACCGGGTCGGTCGCCGCGGCTGCGCCGGCATCGGCGGTGACCCCGACGCCGCGCTCGGCGCGCGCGGACGGCACCGGCGGCAGCGCGAACTCGCCGCGCAGTGCCGCGCGCACGACGATGTTGGCCGATTCGGCGAGGAACACCAGGGCACCCGCCACGAGCACCACGAGGTCGAACGACACCTCGCCGGCGGGCGACGGCAGCAGCCAGATCTCGCCGATGACGCCCGGGTCGGCCCGCGGGGGGATGCTGGCCACCCCGATCGCGCAGGCTGCCAGCACCGCGATCGCGGGCCACACCCCGGCTTTCGCCGCGCGGCCCGCGGGCATGAGCCATACCCACTCCGCGGCCAGCGCCACGGCGACCAACGCGGGCAGGGGCGCGTTGGTGAGCGCTCCGAGGACGAGGATCGCCACGGCCAGCGCCGCCAGCCCGACCCGGCGCGCCAGCGGCACCGGGGCCCGCCGGGCGAGGTCTGCCGCGCCGATCGCGAGCAGCAGAAGGCCCGCGAAGATCATCGCGGCACTCCGGCGCCGAGTGCGTGGAATCCCTCGACGACGGCCGCCGCGCCGGCGGTGGTGAGCGCCTGCGAGACGGCCGATTGGGTGATGCCCTCGCGCTCGGCGAGCTCACGCTGGGTGAGCCGTGCGCAGCGACCGGCGACGAGCCGGCGTGTGCGCTCGCTCATCGTGCCGACGAGCTGGTCGCGAGCGAGCAGGTAGGCGTTGGCGAGGCGGACGGCGTCGTGCATGCGGCCATCCTCCTCCGGGGCGGCGACAATCCAGGTGCGCGCGGTCGGCGCGGTGCGCTGCTGCTTGCTGTGCACGAGGTCGATCGCCTCCCGGGCTGCCCACCACCCCGGCCCCTCCGGGATCTCGCCCTCGCCCGAGGGCACCGCCCGCACCGATCCGATCCCGATTCCGAAGCGGCACGAGATCGGTTCGGGCAGCTCCAGCTGAACGAGCAGCAGCGACGCCAGCGCGTCGCCGAGGGCGAGGTAGACCCCCTGGAGCTCGTCGCCGACGGTGGCCGCCAGCATCCGGTCCGCCACCGGGAGCGTCCGCTGGGCGCGCGCGATCGCGTTCTCGATCTCGCGCTGCGCCCCTTCGCGGTCCGCCAGCTTGCGGGAGCCGACGATGTCGGCGATCACGGCGATCATTCGATAAGCGTAACGCTTATCTCTTCAAAAGATAAGTCTTTTGCTGATCACATTCCCAGGGCGTGACCGGCAGCCTGTGCTCGGGCGATGAGCTCGGCGCGCTGCTCGGCGACACGGACGGGAGCGGTGCCACCGGCACCGTCGCGGCTGCCCACCGAGCCCTCGATGCTGAGCACGGCCCGCACCTCGGGCGTGAGCTCGGATGACACCGAGGCCAGCATGGCGTCCGTGGCCTCGTGCAGCTCGATGCCGTTCTGCTCGCACACCCGCACGAGCGCGCCCGAGATCTCGTGCGCGTCACGGAACGGCACACGCCGCCGCACGAGCCAATCGGCCACATCCGTCGCCAGAGAGAAGCCCTGCGGGGCGAGCTCGGCCATCCGCGCGGTGTCGAAGCGCAGCGTCGCGATCATGCCGGCGAAGGCCGGAAGCAGCACCTCGAGGGTTGCGACGGAGTCGAAGACGGGCTCTTTGTCCTCCTGCAGATCGCGGTTGTAGGCCAGAGGAAGAGCTTTGAGCGTGGCGAGCAGGCCGGTCAGGTTGCCGATGAGGCGTCCGGACTTGCCGCGCGCGAGCTCCGCGATGTCGGGGTTCTTCTTCTGCGGCATGATGCTCGACCCGGTCGAGTACGCGTCATCGAGGGTGACGAATCCGAACTCCCGCGTGTTCCACACGATGATCTCCTCGGCCAGACGCGAGAGGTCTATGCCGATCATCGCCGTGACGAACGCGAACTCGGCGACGACGTCGCGTGCCGCCGTGCCATCGAGCGAGTTCTCCGCGGGCCGGGCAAGGCCCAGACGCTCGGCGACGAGCGCGGGGTCGAGACCGAGACTGGACCCGGCGAGCGCTCCCCCGCCGTAGGGCGAGACGGCCGCGCGGGCACGCCAATCGCGCAGCCGCTCGAGATCGCGCACGAGCGGCCAGGCGTGCGCCTGCAGATGATGCGCCAGCAGGATGGGCTGCGCGTGCTGCAGGTGCGTGCGCCCCGGCATGATCGCCTCGCCCGCCGCCTCGGCCTGAGCCACCAGCGCGTCGATGATCCGCAGGATGTCGCGGGCGATCACCGCGGAGTGATCGAGCAGATAGAGCCGCACGAGGGTGGCGATCTGGTCGTTGCGACTGCGGCCCGCGCGAAGCCGCCCGCCGAGCTCGGCACCCGCGCGCTCGATCAGTCCGCGCTCCAGTGCGCCGTGCACATCCTCGTCCGAGGCTGCCGCGGCGAAGGACCCGTCGGCCACGTCCGCGGCGAGCGCGTCGAGGGCGCCGTGCATCGCGACGAGCTCGTCGGCCGTGAGGTAGCCCGCCGCCGCGAGCGCCTCGGCGTGCGCCCGGGAGCCCGCGATGTCGTAGGGCGCGAGCACCCAGTCGAAGTGGGTGGAACGGCTCAGCAGAGCGAGCTCGGGCGAGGGACCGCCCGCGAATCGTGCGCCCCACAGCGCGCCCTCGTTCGTACCGTCCGACTTCTCGCTCATCACCCGTTCACCCTATCCGCGCGGCGGCTGAGGGGTCGGCCCCGCGCGTCGCGCGTGCGCCGACACGGCGCGACAGGCGGTCGATGAGGCCCTCGAGCGGGCCGCGGCCGATCAGCAGCGCCCATGCGGTGCACGCGGCGATCGTCCACAGCGCGAACGGCACGAACGGCTCGAGAGCGCGGAAGCCGAAGAGATCACTCGGGTCGCCGAGCACGACGGCGGCCGCGATCGCCCACACCACGATCTGCGCCGTATAGGCCGTGAGCGGCATGGCGCCGGTCGCCCGCAGCGGCAGCACGACCCACCCGATGGGGCCGATCGTCGCGCCCGGCCACCAGGGACGACACAGCAGCAGGCACGCACCGAGCACGGCGATCGCGAATCCGCCCGATCCGAACACCTCGAGCACTCCGCTCGAGTGCGGTTCGGCCGTCCACACCGCCTCGATGAGCGAGCCGGATGCCGGAGCCTGCACCGCCGAGCCGCTGCCCGTCGCCGTGCCCGCCGCCAGGCCGTAGCCCACCGCGGCGAAGCCGGCGCCGAACAGCAGCAGCCCTGCCTGCGTGCCGAGCGCGCGCAGATCCAGCCGACCGATGCCGAGCCCGGCGACGACGAACCCGGCCCACACGGGGAACGGGTACTGCCACCCCACCAGCAGGCTCACCTCTTCGACGCCGGGCACCGCCCACAGCGGCGCCTGCATCAGGGCGGCGTACACCCACGGCATGATCAGCCCGATGCCGCCGGCGACCGCGAACAGGACCGCCGGGCGCAGGGTGAGCAGGGGCAGCACGAGCAGGAAGAGGATCGCGTACGCGGGCAGGATCACATAGACCGGCACGCCCGTCGCGATCAGCAGCACCCCGAGCACCCAGATCGCGAGCGCCCGCACCGCGATACGCAGCGCCGCCTGCCCGAGCGCCTGCCCCCGCACCGGCGTGCGCCCGCCGGTGACGAGCCCGATCGACACACCCGCGAGGGTCGCGAACAGGATCGAGGAGCGCCCGTCCACGATTCCCGTCCATGTCGCGGGATCGGACCAGACGAGGTCGTCGGTCACCAGCAGATGGGCCGCCAGCATCCCCACGACGGCGAGGCCGCGCGCGAGGTCGATGCCGGCGACGCGGGCAGGTCCGTTCAGGCGACGCCAGTTCGCCGCCGGACCGCCGCCCCGGGGTTTCAGCTCTGCGCCAGCAGCCACACCAGCAGGGCCTTCTGCGCGTGCAGCCGGTTCTCGGCCTCGTCCCACACGACCGACTGCGGGCCGTCGATGACCTCGGCATCCACCTCGTAGCCGCGATCGGCCGGCAGGCAGTGGATGAAGATCGCATCATCCTTTGCCAGCGCCATCGTCTCGTTCGTGACCTTGTAGGCGCCGAGGTCGCGCAGGCGCGCGATCTTCTCCTCCTCCTTGCCCATCGACACCCACGTGTCGGTCACGATGATGTCGGCGCCGGCGGCAGCCTCGAGGGGATCGGTGTAGAGCGCGACCGATCCCCCGGTCTCGGCGGCGATGCGGTCGGCGTCGGCGACGATCTCATCGCGGGGCGCGTAGTCCTCCGGCGAGGCCACCCGCACGTGCATGCCGGCCGTCGCGCAGGCGAGCACGTAGGAGTGGCCCATGTTGCTCTTGCCGTCGCCGAAGAACGTCAGCGTGAGTCCCTTCAGCTCGCCCTTGTGCTCGCGGATCGTGAGCAGATCGGCGAGCAGCTGACAGGGGTGGAAGTCGTCCGAGAGCGCGTTGACGACCGGTACCCTCGTGCCCTCGGCCATCTGCTCGAGCCCCGCCTGCGCGTACGTGCGCCACACGATCGCGGCGACCTGCCGCTCGAGTACGCGGGCGGTGTCGGCGGGGGTCTCCTTGCCGCCCAGCTGGCTGTTGGCGGTCGAGATGATCAGCGGCGAACCGCCGAGGTCTGCGATTCCGACGGCGAACGACACGCGCGTTCGGGTCGAGGACTTGTCGAAGATCACCGCCACGGTCTGCGGGCCGGCGAGCGGCTTCTGCGCCCAGCGGTCCTTCTTCAGCTCGAGGGCCAGATCGATGATCTGCGCCTGCTCGGCGGGGGTGATGTCGTCGTCTCTGAGGAAGTGGCGGGTCATGCGTTCACCTTTGCGGGGGCGGCGTCTGCCGCGTCGTCGAGAAGCAGGGCTTCGGATGCTGTGGCCAGAGCGGTCTGGAAGAGGTGGGCGAACTCGGCGATCTCGTCGTCGCCGATCGTCAGCGGCGGCGCGATGCGCACCGTCGAGGGGTTCGCCGCGTTGACGATGAGTCCGTGCGCCTGCGCCGCAGCGACGACCGCGCCGGCGACGGGCCGCGCGAGAGCGATGCCGATGAGCAGTCCCTGCCCCCGGCATCCCGTCACCAGCGGCGAATCGAGACCCGCGATCGCGTCGCGGATCTGTGCGCCGCGCGCGGCGGCGTTCTCGACCAGCCCGGCTCGTTCGATCTCGCCGAGCACGGCGCCGGCGACCGCGGTGCCGAGCGCGTTGCCGCCGAAGGTGGAGCCGTGAGAGCCGGGGAAGAACAGCTCGCTCGCCTCGCCGAAGGTGATGAGAGCGCCGATCGGGAACCCGCCGCCGATGCCCTTGGCCACCGTGATCGCGTCGGGCGTGATGCCGGCGTGCTGGAATCCGAACCATTCGCCCGTGCGACCGGCGCCCGTCTGGATCTCGTCCACGATGAGCAGCACCCCGTGCTCGCGCGTGAGGGCCCGCGCGGCCGCGAGGTACCCCTCGGGCAGTTCGACGACCCCTGCCTCCCCCTGGATGGGCTCGACCACGAGCGCCGCGACGGTGTCATCGAGCGCCTGGAGCGCCTCGATCGTGGCGGGGATGTGCTCGACCCCCGGGACCATCGGCGTGAACGGCTCCTGCATCGCCGGCTTGCCCGTGAGCGCGAGGGTGCCCATCGTGCGGCCGTGGAACGCGTTCTCGAGTGTGAGGATGCGGGGTCGACCGCTCTCGCGGCCGTGCAGCCGCGCGAGCTTGAAGGCGGCCTCGTTCGCCTCGGCTCCCGAATTGCCGAAGTACACCCGGCCCCGCTCCCCCGTGCCCGCGAGGCGTTTGAGGGTCGCCGCGAGCTGCAGCTGCGGGGGCGTGGCGAAGTAGTTCGACACGTGCGCGAGCGTCGCCGCCTGCGCCGCGATCGCGCTCACGAACACCGGGTGCGCGTGACCGAGGGAATTGACGGCGATGCCGCCGAGAAAATCCAGGTAGCGGCGGCCGGCGTCGTCCCAGAGGTACGCGCCCTCGCCGCGCACGAACATCGCCATGCGCTCGCCGAAGCTGCGCACCAGATCCCGTCCCGCGTCGTCCTGCCAGCTCATCCCGCGACCACCTCCGTGCCGATTCCCTTGTTCGTGAAGACTTCGACGAGCACCGAGTGCGGCACCCGCCCATCGATGATCGCCGCGGTGTCGACGCCGCCGTCGACCGCGTCGAGACAGGCCTGCATCTTGGGGATCATCCCCGATTCGAGGCTCGGCAGCATCCCCCGCAGCTCGGTCGAGGTCAGGTGCGACACGAGCGAGTCCCGGTTCGGCCAATCCGCATACAGGCCCGGCACGTCGGTCAGCACGATGAGCTTGGCGGCGTTCAGCGCCACCGCGAGGGCGGATGCCGCCGCATCGGCGTTGACGTTGAGGCTCTGCCCCGGCCGGTCGAGGTCGGGGGCGATGGAGGACACCACGGGGATGCGGCCCGCGTCGAGGTGATCGTGCACCGTCGTCGGGTCGACCCGGACGACGTCGCCGACGTTGCCGAGATCGTGCTCCTCGCCGTCGATGATGACGCCGCGCCGGCGCCCACCGAACAGGCCCGCGTCCTCGCCGCTGACTCCGCTCGCGAGCGGTCCGTGCGTGTTGATGCGGCCCACCAGCTGCGGATTGATCTGGCCCGTCAGCACCATCCGGACGACGCCGATCGCCTCGGTCGAGGTGACGCGATAGCCGCCCTTGAACTCGCTCGGGATCGACAGCCGCTCGAGCATCGACGAGATCTGCGGACCGCCGCCGTGCACGACGACGGGCTTCACCCCGACGAAGCGCAGGTAGGCGATGTCTTCGGCGAAGCTCTGCTGCAGCTCATCGGAGACCATCGCGTTGCCGCCGTACTTGATGACGATGATCTGATCGCGGAAGCGCTTGAGCCACGGCAGCGACTCGATGAGCACGGCGGCCTTCTCGGCCGCCTCCTCCGGGCTGGTGTCCTGGATGTCGGTCATGAGGAGTACGCGCTGTTCTCGTGGACGTAGTCGTGGGTGAGGTCGTTGGTCCAGATCGTCGCGCGCGCATCGCCCGCCTTCAGATCGATCCCGACGTGCGTCGCGCGGGGCGCAAGATCGACCTCCTCGCGCGGACGGTCGGGGCCGCCCTTGCTGCACACCCGCACGCCGTTCATGGTGACGTCGACGTCGTACGGATCGAACGCGGCGCCCGTCGTGCCGATCGCCGCGAGCACCCGGCCCCAGTTGGGGTCGTTTCCGAAGATCGCCGCCTTGAAGAGGTTGTTGCGGGCGACCGAGCGCCCGACCTCGACGGCGTCCGCCTCGGATGCCGCGCCGATGACCTCGATCGTGATGTCGTGGCTCGCGCCCTCGGCGTCTGCCTGCAGCTGCGTCGCGAGGTCGGTGCAGACGACGCGCAGCGCCGCCTCGAAATCGGCGGGGTCGGGAGTGATCCCCGATGCGCCGCTGACCATCAGCGTGACCTGGTCGTTCGTCGACATGCAGCCGTCCGAATCGAGCCGGTCGAAGCTCACCCGGGTCGCGGCCCGGAGGTGCGCGTCGGCCTCGGGCGCCGTCAGGACGGCGTCGGTCGTGATCACGACGAGCATCGTCGCAAGGCCCGGCGCCAGCATCCCGGCCCCCTTCGCCATACCGCCGATCGTCCAGCCCTCGCCGTGGTGGATGCTGCGCTTGGCCCTGGAGTCGGTCGTCATGATCGCGAGCGAGGCGTCCTCGCCGCCGTCTGCGTGGAGGGACGCGATCGCCCGGGTCGTGCCCTCGAGCACCTTGGCCCGGAAAACCTCGTCGCCCGTGCCGATCAGGCCCGTCGAGCAGATGAGCACGTCGCCCGAGCTCACTCCGAGCAGTTCGGCCGCACGCTCGGCGGTCTGGTGCGTCGTCTGGAATCCGAAGCTGCCGGTGAAGCAGTTCGCGCCGCCCGAGTTGAGGACGATCGCCTCGACGGCACCGTCCTTCGCGGCGACCTCCGACCAGAGGATCGGGTTGGCCTTGGCGCGGTTGCTCGTGAACACCGCCGCGCCGACCTTGAGGGGCCCGCGGTTGACGACGACCGCGACATCCGGCTTTCCGCTCGATTTGAGCCCCACCGCAACTCCTGCGGCCTCGAAACCCCGGGGTGCGGTCACACTCACGGCGCCACTCCGTTCACGGTCAGGCCCGTGGCCTCGGGGAGGCCGAGGGCGATGTTCATCGACTGGATCGCCGCTCCCGCGGTGCCCTTGACGAGGTTGTCGACGGCGGTGACGAGGACGACCCTGTTCGCGGCGCGGTCGATCGCGAGCCCCATGAGCGCCGTGTTGGCGCCGAGCACATCGGCGGTGCGGGGGAACTGACCCTCGGGCAGCAGCTGCACGAATGTCTCCCCGGAGTAGGCGTCGTGCCATGCCGAGCGGATGTCGTCGTCGGAGGCGCCCGCGGCGATCGGCGCGGTGCTCGTAGCGAGGATGCCCCGCGCCATCGGCACAATGACGGGGGTGAACGAGATGCCGATGGCGTCGCCGGTCGCGCCCTCGGTCGCGCCCTCGCTCGCCCCGGTCGTCGAGCGAGCGGAGCGAGTCGAAACGCCCGCATCCTCCCTGCCCGCCGCGGCCAGCGCCTGCCGGATCTCGGGGATGTGCCGGTGCGTGCCGCCGACGGCATATGGGTTGGCCGTGCCGAGGATCTCGCTCGCGAGGAGGTTCGTCTTCAGGCTCTTGCCCGCGCCGCTCGGCCCGACCGCGAGCACCGCCACGATGTCGGAGGGGTCGATCACCCCCGCCGCGACGCCGGGGGCGAGGCTGAGGGAGACGGTGCTGGCGTTGCAGCCGGGCGCCGCGATACGGGTCGCGCCGACGAGCCGCGACCGCTGGGTGCCCGTCCCGAACGGCAGCTCGGGCACGCCATAGGCCCACGGCTCGTGGAACTCTCCGCCGTAGAACTGCGCCCACGCATCGGCGGATTCGAGACGGTGGTCGGCGCCCGCGTCGATCACGAGCGGGGTGTCGGCGAGCGCCTCGGTGTACTGCCCCGACTGCCCGTGCGGCAGCGCGAGAAACACGATGTCGTGACCGGCGAGGGTCTCGGGTGTCGTGTCCTGCAGGGTCAGGTGCGCGAGGGAGCGCAGGTGCGGCTGATGCTGGATGAGCGGCTGACCGGCGTTCGAGTGCGCCGTGACGGTGCGGATCTCGATATCCGGGTGCGACGCGAGCAGCCGGAGCAGTTCCCCGCCGGCGTATCCGGAGGCGCCGGAGACGGCTACCTGATAGGGCATGGTGTCAACCTTATGGTCTGGAAGGGCTCACCTCCCGCGCGACGGCGCGGGAGAAGGATGTCGACGGCGACGCCGCTGCCAGGCCTTCGAGGCAAGGAGTGCGGGGTCGCCTAGAGTCGGCGGCCGTCCAGACGTCGGCGCGCACCGGTGAGGCGCGCGGAAGGCGTCTCGAGGGCGGTGGTGGCCGAAGGCATGCGCCGACCCTATCGATCGGCTTCCGGCATCCGCAAATCCGCGCGCGCGGGAGCCCGCGCGTCGCGAGCCCACATTTTTGCAGCGACCCACCACGCGACGTCTGGTGGCTCGCTGCAAAAATGTAGGCTCGGCGCTCGGCGGCGTCGGGCGGACGCGGACGTCGGCGGGCGGACGCGGACGTCGGCGGGCGGACGCGGGCGCGGGCGTCGGCGAGCGGACGCGGGCGCGGGCGTCGGCGGGCGTCGGCGGGCGCGGGCGTCGGCGGGCGTCGGCGGGCGCAGGGCGCGGCGGCGGGCGTCGGCGGGCGCAGGGCGCGGCGGCGTCGGGCGTCGGCGGGCGCAGGGCGCGGCGGCGGACGGGAGGCGGTCAACATTCCGGAGAGATTGGGCCCCTAACCCCGGACGGGTCCGTCGTTTCGGGGACGGCGGCCGCCGCTCCGCCCGTTGATCCGGAATGTTGCTTCACCCGACGGGCCACCGGCGGGGACCGAGGTCGGCGCCGGCGGCGCCGCGAGTGCCTACTCGCGCAGAGTCGCGCCGAAGCGCTCGGCCGCGACGGCGACTCCCGCCAGGCGCGCCTCCGAGGCCTCGCCGGCCGTCAGCGTGCGGTCGGGCGCGCGGAAGCGCAGCGCGAACGTCAGGCTCTTCGACCCCTCCGGCACGCCCTGCCCCCGGTAGTCGTCGACCAGGCGCAGCGACTCCAGCAGCTCGCCCGCGCCCTGGGCGAGGGCATCGCGCACCGCCGCGGCGGGCACATCGGCCCCGACGACGAGCGAGACGTCCTGCGTCGCGGCAGGGTAGGTCGACAACGAGGCCGCGACGACCTTCTCGCCCGCGAGCGAGAGCAGCAGGTCGAGATCGAGTTCGGCGACCACGACACGACCGGGAAGATCGGATGCTGCAGCCACGGCCGGCAGCAGTTCACCGACATAGCCGACCTCGACACCGGACACGGACAGCGCGCCCGTGCGTCCGGGATGCAGCGCGGCACGCCGGCCCTGCGCGACGTCGATCGACACACCCGCAGCGGCCGCGACGACGCGCACCGCATCGAGCGCCTCGGACAGGCCCGCCGGCTCTGCGGCCCGGGCCGGCTGCTTGGGCGCGACGTTTCCGGTCAGCAGGACCGAGACCAGGCGCGGCTGCGGCGGGATCGAGGCGTCGAGCGCGGCGAGGGTCGCGGCATCGGGCCGCACGGCGAGCGGCGGCACACTGTCGGTGCCGTAGGCGACACCGGGCTCGGGCGCGAAGACCGATCCGACCTCGAACAGCGCGAGGTCGGTGAGGCCGCGGGAGAGGTTGCGGTGCGCCGTCGCGAGGAGCCCCGGCACGAGGGAGCGCCGCAGGAAGGGCGCCTGGCCATCGAGCGGGTTCGCGAGCTTCACGCTCGCGACGCCCTCGCCCGATGCCGAACCGTGCAGATCGTTCGCGTCCGCGGTCGTGAACGGGAACGAGGGGGTCTCCACGAAACCCGCCGCGGCGAGCGCGTTGGCGACGCGTCGGCGGCCCTGCTGCGCGAGCGTCAGCCCGCGACCCGAGGGCGGCGTCGGCAGCACGGAGGGGATGCGGTCGTATCCGCTGATGCGGGCGACCTCCTCGGCGAGCGTCCATTTGTCGGTGAGGTCGGGCCGCCATGACGGCGGGATCACCGCCCACCCGGACGCACCCTCGTGCACCTCGCAGCCGATCATCCGCAGGGCGTCCTCGACCTCGACGGCGGTGTAGTCCACGCCGATGAGCCCCTGCACGAATCCGGCGGGCAGGTCGACGCCGGCGCTCTCGTGTTCGCCGTGCAGTGCGCCGCCGAGCTCGTCCGCCGTTCCGCCCGCGTACTGCACCATGAGATCGACGACGCGCTGGGCCGCGACGGCCGCGACGAGCGGGTCGACGCCGCGTTCGAAGCGCCGAGAGGCTTCGGAGGGCAGCTTGTGCCGGCGCGCGGTGCGCGCGATCGAGACGGTGTCGAAGATCGCGGCTTCGACGAGCACGTTCGTCGTCGCGTCGCCCATCTCGGTCGTGCCCCCGCCCATCACACCGGCGAGGCCGATGGGGCCCGAATCGTCCGTGATGAGCAGGTCCTCGACGTGGAGCGTGCGCATCTGGCCATCGAGGGTCGCGAGCTTCTCCCCCGGCTCGGCCCGCCGTACCGTGATTCCGCCCGAGAGCCTGTCGAGGTCGTAGCCGTGGATGGGGTTGCCGAGCTCGAGCATGACGTAGTTGGTGATGTCGATCAGCACGCCGAGCGAGCGGATGCCGGCGAGGGCGAGACGTGCGATCATCCAGGGCGGAGTCGGGGCCCCGGCATCCACCCCGCGCACGACGCGCGCGATGAACTCGGTCGCCCCCACGCGGCCCCGGATCGGGGCGCGATCATCGATCACGAGGGCGAAGCCCGTGCCGGCATCGTCGACGTCGCGCAGTCCCGGGTCGGTGAAGGCCGCGCCGGTCGCGTGCGAATACTCGCGCGCGACGCCCCGGATCGACAGGGCGTAACCGCGGTCGGGCGTGACGTTGATCTCGACCGCGACGTCGTCGAGGCCGAGCAGGGCGATCGCGTCGGTGCCGACCTCGGGGTCCAGGCCCAGTTCGCTCAGGCGCAGGATGCCGGAGTGCTCCTGGCCGAGGCCGAGCTCCTTCGCCGAGGCGATCATGCCGTCGGAGACGTGGCCGTAGGTCTTGCGCGCGGCGATCGGGAAGGGGCCGGGCAAGACGGAGCCCGGCAGCGTCACCACGACCTTGTCGCCCTCGAAGAAGTTGCCGGCGCCGCAGACGATCCCGCGGGGCTCACCCTCGCCGACGTCGACCTGGCACCAGCGGATCGTCTTGCCGTTGGACTGCGGCTCCTCGACGAACGAGAGCACGCGGCCCACCACGATCGGTCCCGAGAGGTCGAAACGGTGCACGTCCTCCTCCTCGAACCCGACGGAGACGAGAGAGGCCAGCACGTCTTCGGGCGCAGCATCCGCCGGCACCTCGACGTACTCACGCAGCCACGACAGCGGAACGCGCATCAGACCACCATCCCGAACTGCTCGCTGAAGCGGATATCACCCTCGGCCATGTCGCGCATGTCCTGCACGTCGCTGCGGAACATCAGCGTGCGCTCGATCCCCATGCCGAACGCGAAGCCCGAATACACCTCGGGGTCGATGCCGGCGGCGCGCAGCACGTTGGGGTTGACCATGCCGCAGCCGCCCCACTCGATCCAGCGCGCGCCGCCCTTGAACGTCGGGTGCCAGAGGTCGAGCTCGGCCGAGGGCTCGGTGAACGGGAAGTAGTTGGCGCGGAAGCGCGTCTTCGCCTCGGGGCCGAACAGCACGCGTGCGGCGTGATCGAGCGTGCCCTTGAGATGCGCCATCGTGATGCCCTTGTCGATGACGAGGCCCTCGAACTGCGTGAACACCGGCAGGTGGGTCGCGTCGAACTCGTCGGTGCGGTACACGCGGCCGGGGCACAGCACATAGATCGGCAGGTCGCGCTCGAGCATCGACCGCACCTGCACGGGGCTCGTGTGCGTGCGCATCACGAGGTGGCGCGCGACGGGGTCGACGAAGAACGTGTCCTGCATCTGACGCGCGGGGTGATCCTCGTCGAAGTTGAGCGCGTCGAAGTTGAACCACTCGTGCTCGAGTTCCGGGCCCTCGGCGATCTCCCACCCCATGCCGACGAAGATGTCGCTGACCTGGTCCTGCAGCAGGGTGAGTGGATGCCGCGCCCCGACGCGCGTGCGCGAGGCCAGTGCCGTGATGTCGATGCGCTCGGCCTCGAGCCGCGCGGCCGTCTCGGCCTCGGCGAGCTCTGCCTCGCGGGCGGCGAGCGCCTGGGTCACGGCGCCGCGCGCCTGACCGACGAGTTTTCCGAACTCGGCCTTGTGCTCCTTGGGCACGTCGCGCATGCGGGCGTTCAGCGCGGCGAGCGCGGATGCCTCACCCTGGTGGGCGGCGCGTGCGGCCTTGAGTTCGGCGGTATCGGAGGCTGCCGCGATGGCCGCGAGGGCGGCATCCACGGCATCCTGAACCGCCTGGGGCGTGATCTCGGGAGTGTCAGACACGAGAGGCGAGTCTACCGGGGGCGGATGACTGGGCCCCGCTCCCGGAATCGTCAGATCGAACCGCCCGTGCGTTCGGACGTGCGCGCCATGCCGGAGGCCTGCGCCATGAGGATCGCCTGGTCGGGATCGATGTCGCCGCCCTTGCCCTTCTTGCCGCGCGTGCCGCCGCTCGCCGTGCGTCGCGAGAGCCAGCGCGCGAACCACGAGAGCGAGAGGTTGATCGCGAGGTAGATCACCAGCGTCACGACGAAGAGCGAGAAGAGGTAGCGGTTGCCGTAGAAGGAGGCGAGGTTGTTCATCGTCGTGCGGATCAGCTCGTTGTAGCCGACGATGTAGCCGAGCGAGGTGTCCTTGAGCAGCACCACGAGCTGGGCGACGATGATCGGCAGCATCTGCCGGAACGCCTGAGGAAACTCCACGAGGATCTTGGACTGGAATTCGCGCATGCCCACCGACAAAGCCGCCTCGCGCTGACCGCGCGGCAGGGCCGCGAGGCCCGCCCGCAGCGCCTCGCCGATGAGCGTGCCGTTGTAGAGGATGAGGGCGATCACGACCGCCCAGAACGCCTGGGTCGATGCGACGAGCAGGATGAAGAGCATCATCAGCAGCACGGGCATGCCGCGGAAGAACTCGATGAAGACGGCGGTGGGCACACGCACCCACGCGATCGACGAACTGCGCATGAGCGAGAGGGCGATGCCGAGCACGATCGCCCCGACGGCGGCGACCGCCGCCGCCCGCAGGGTGCCGAGCACGCCCTGCCCGATGAAGCTCCACACCTGCGGCGAGCCCGATCAGCGAGACGATCAGCGAGATGCGGCGGGCGCGGGGACCGGGGGCATCGAAGAGGACGCTCGAGCCGCTCATCGCCGAACCACCAGCTTTCGTTCGAGGGCGCCGGCGAACAGGCCGAGCGGAACGGTGACGACGAGGTAGAGCGCGGCCGTGACGAGCAGGATCGGGATCACGATGTTGCCGTTGGCGTTGGTGAGCTCACGCGTGGAGGCGAAGAGCTCCGCGACGAAGAAGCCGCCCGCAACCGAGGTGTTCTTGGTCAGCGCGATGAAGACGTTGATCAGCGGCGGGATGGTCATGCGGAACGCCTGGGGCAGCACGACGAGGGAGACGCTCTGTCCGAAGCCGAGCCCGATGCTGCGCGCCGCTTCGGCCTGACCGACGGGGACGCCGTTGATGCCCGAGCGCAGGGCCTCGGCCACGAAGGGCGAGGTGTAGTAGGTGAGCGCGAAGATCGCGAGCGCGACGTAGGGAAGACGAAGCCCGAGGAACGGGACGATGAAGGCGAAGAAGAAGAAGACCAGTGTCAGCGGTGTGTTGCGCGCCACCTCGGTCCACACCGACGCGAAGACCCGCAGCGAGGCCACGGGCGAGATGCGCATCGCCGCGATGACGGTGCCGAGAACGAGCGCGAGCACTCCCGAGACGGCGAGCAGCAGCAGGGTGACCCTGAAGCCCTCCCAGAACTCGGGGGCGAGCGAGATCAGCTGTTCCACTGCCCCTCCTTCCTTCGAAACACGGGACCGGGATGCCTCGGGTCGGCGTCACGGCCGGCCCGAAGCATCCCGGGTCACTCAGTAGCGGTCGGGTGCCGGCGGGTCGACGAACGGGAGGATGGTGCCCGCGGTCGCGTTCCACGCGTCCTCGTACCGGCCGTCCTCGTACGAGGCCTCGAGCACGTCGTTGATCCACATCCGGAACTCGGTGTCATCCAGCGCCAGGCCGATGCCGTAGGGCTCGTCGGTGAAGGGCTCGCCGACGACCTTGAACTCGCCCTCGTTCTGCGCCGCGAGGCCCGCGAGGATCACGTTGTCGGTCGAGACGGCGACGACGGCGCCGCTGCGCAGGGGCTCGAGGCAGTTCGAGTAGGTGTCGGTGAGCAGCACCTCGGCGCCGAGCTCTTCGAGGTTCGCCGCGGGAGTCGAGCCCGTGACGGAGCAGACCGGCTGGCCGACGAGGTCCTCTTCGCTCTCGATGTCCTCGTTGTCGGCGAGGGTCAGGATCGACTGGCCGGCCATGTAGTACGGACCGGCGAACGAGACGACCTCCTTGCGGGTGTCGTTGATCGTGTATGTCGCGATGACGATGTCGACCTGGCCGTTCTCGATGAAGGGCTCGCGGTTGGCCGAGACCGTCTCGGTCCACTCGATGTCCTCTTCGGCGATGCCGAGTTCGGCGGCGATGATCTTGCCGATCTCGACATCGAAGCCCTCGGGCACACCGGAGGGGCCCATCAGACCGAACAGCGGCTGGTCGAACTTCGTGCCGATGGTGATGGTGCCGGCCTCGGAGAGCTCGGCCATCGTCGTGCCGGCCTCGAACGAGGGCGCCTCTTCGGGCTCGACCGAGGTCTCGCCGCCCGTCTCGGCGCCGCCCGCGCACGCCGTCAGTACCAGTGCTCCCGCGGCCGCGAGGCCGATCAGGGAGAGTCTTGATCGCTTCATGTCCTACCTGTCCTTTGCTGTGGGGGCCGCGGGGTGGCGGCCATCTCGTAGGGTCCCGGCCGCTGCGGCGGCCAAGTCTTCTCAGTGATCGAGGATCTTGGAGAGGAAGTCCTTCGCGCGCTCGCTCTTGGGGTGGGTGAAGAACTGCTCGGGAGTGGCCTCCTCGACGATCGCGCCATCGGCCATGAACAGCACCCGGTCGGCCGCCTTGCGGGCAAAGCCCATCTCGTGCGTCACGACGATCATCGTCATGCCGTCGGCCGCGAGGCCGACCATGACATCGAGCACCTCGTTGATCATCTCGGGATCGAGCGCGCTCGTCGGCTCGTCCATGAGAATCACCTTCGGATCCATCGCGAGCGATCGGGCGATCGCGACGCGCTGCTGCTGACCGCCCGAGAGCTCGCC
>NZ_QFPF01000135.1 GCF_003248605.1 Microbacterium sp. | reverse complement strand
GTCTTGGGATCGATCGCAAGACTGGGCACTGGTGGAAGAACGGCGGCGCGGTCGTCACGTCCACGGGCACTCGGGTCATCGAGCCTGTCATCGGTCGGTACCAGGGCAAGGCCGAGTCCGACCGGTATCTGAGTGAAGCCGAGCGAGTCGTCATCGCGGACGGTCACCGGGCCGGGAAGTCGGCGCGCACGATCGCGACGGAGCTGGGGCGGGCGGTGTCGACGATCGCTCGTGAGCTCACGCGCAACCGTGCCAGTGATGGCGTCTATCACCCGTTCACCGCGCACGCGCTCATGCGAACTCGCCGCCCGCGACCAAAGCCTCGAAGACTCGAGACCGACGCCGCACTCCGGGTCCTGGTGCAGAAGCATCTCGACGAGCATTGGAGCCCCGAACAGATCGCGCACGAGCTCGCGACGCAGCACGATTCACCGATCGCGGTCGAGACGATCTACCAGGCGCTCTACGCGCCGACCCGCGTGATCGCGCGGGATCCGCGCGCGGTGCTGCGCACGGGGCGGCCTCATCGGCGTCCTCGCCGCCGCGGTGACCAGCGCCGACCACGGTTCATCGTTCCGATCACCCCGATCGACCAGCGGCCAGCCGAGGTGTTGGAGCGGCTCGAGCCTGGCCACTGGGAGGGGGATTGCATCGTCGGCGCCTACAACCGGTCCGCGATCGGCACCCTCGTCGAGCGCACTTTCCGATACACGATCCTGCTCCACCTTGACGGCGAGTCCCGAGCCGGCGCCATCCGCGATCAGCTCATCGCCACGTTCAGCGCACTCCCGCCGGAGATGCGACGGTCGCTGACGTGGGACCAAGGCAGCGAGATGAGCCACCACCACACCGTTGCGGAAACGGTCGGCATGCCGGTCTTCTTCTGCGACCCCGGGAAGCCCTGGCAGAGGCCCACGAACGAGAACACCAACGGGCTCCTACGCGACTACTTCCCGAAGGGCACGAACCTCCGCGTCCACACCGCGGAGGACCTCCAGCGGGTCAGCGACGAGCTCAACCGGCGGCCCCGTAAGACGCTCGACTGGAAGACACCCCACGACCTCTTCGCTAGCGTTCAGGAGAGAGCCGTGTAGCGACGACCGCTGGAACCCGCCCTCACCGAATTTCCTCACCCTGGGTCGCTCCGTCGCATGAGGCGGGCCTCCCTCGATGCTGGTGGTCTCTGACCACACACCAGCTTCCGAGGGAGGCCCTCTTCTCATGCTTTCAGAGAGGAGCAGCGTGGACATCCACGCTCTACACAGGCAGGGGTTCACGATTAGTGAGATCGCCCGCCGCACTCACCATGACCGCAAGACGATACGCGCATATCTGAATGGTGAACGGGTCCCGGGCCGGCGGGAACGCGCGGCCCCGGACCCGTTCGGTCCGTTCGTTGACTACGTCACCGCTCGCCTGACGGAGGACCCGCACCTCTGGGCGGCGACGTTGCTGGACGAGATCGTCCCGCTGGGCTTCGAAGGTTCGTATCCGACGTTGACTCGACAGATCCGGGCCCGCGGGCTGCGGCCGGCGTGCACCGCCTGCGCGCATGTCACGAAGCGACCGAATGCGATCATCGAGCACCCGCCGGGCGAGGAGACCCAGTTCGACTGGCTTGAGCTGCCCAACCCGCCCGCGCACTGGGGGTTCCCGCACAAGAACGCGTATCTGCTCGTCGGGTCCCTCGCGCACTCCGGCGTCTGGCGGGCCGTGCTCTCGCCGTCGATGGATGTCCCGCATCTGCTGGCCGCGATGACGACCCTGCTGGCTCTGCTGGGCGGGGTGACGAGGGTCTGGCGGTTCGACCGGATGGCGACGGTGTTGAACCCCGTGACCCGGGATCTGATGCCGATGTTCGCGGGGTTCGCGAAGCATCATGGCGTCCAGCCGGTGGTCTGTCGGCCGCGGTCGGGGAACAGGAAGGGCGTGGTCGAGAAGAACAACCACACCGCCGCGCAACGCTGGTGGCGGAACCTTCCGGACGGGCTGACCCTCGAGCAGGCGCAAGCCTCCGTTGAGGCGTTCGCCCGTGGGCAGGATGAGCGGCCGCGGCGCACCGAGACGGGCAAGACCACCGCGAAGGTGATGTTCGCTGCGGAGCGTCTGCGGCCGCTGCCGCCGGTCGTGTTCCCCGTGGTCGTCACCGAGGAGCGCACTGCGACGAGGCAGGCGCTGATCGACTGGCGCGGGAACCGCTACTCCGTCCCACCCGAGCTGTCTGCCGCGAAAGTCATCGTCCGGCAGCGGCTCGGCGCCGACACCATCGACGTCGCCACCGTGTCCGGGACGGTCGTCGCCCGGCACCGGGTCGCGCAGCCTGGGCTGGGCGTCACGGTCCGCGACACCGGCCACGTCACCGCCCTCGAGGCCATCGCTCTCGCGTCGGCGCCGCCGGGCCGTCCGCACCGCCGGAAGGAACGCATCCCGCCCGGGACTGCGGCGCTACGCGCCGCGCAGGTGCTCACCGGCACCGGTCAGCCCGTCTCGACCGTGATCGATCTGGCCGCCTACGAACAGGCCGCGAAGAACAGGAACACCCTCCGATGACCACCACCACGAAGGCTGCGGCCAGCACCTATCAGCAGCTGCGGAACCACCTCACCGACCTGAAACTCGCCGACGCCGCCGACGCGCTCCCGAAGGTCCTCGACCAGGCGCAAGCCGAGGGCTGGACGCTCACGCACGCCCTCGAGCGGCTCCTGCAGATCGAGGTCACCGCGACCGACGCGCGCCGCCTCGCCGGCAGGTTTCGGTTCGCGAACCTACCCGCCGGGACCACTCTCGACGACTTCGACCTCGACGCCGCATCCGGCATCGACAAGAACCTGCTCGCCGAACTGGGCACCTGCCGGTTCCTCGAAACCGCGACCAACGTGCTCCTGATCGGACCACCGGGCGTCGGGAAGACACACATCGCGACCGGACTCGGGCACGCCGCCGTCACGGCCGGCTACCGGGTCTACTTCACGAGCGCCGCGGACCTCGCCGCCCGCTGCCACCGCGCCGCGATCGAGGGGAAATGGGCGACGATGATGCGGTTCTTCGCCGGCCCGACCCTGCTCATCATCGATGAACTGGGCTACCTGCCGCTCCCTGGCGAGGCCGCGTCGGCGCTGTTCCAGGTCATCAACCAGCGCTACCTGAAGACCTCGATCGTGCTCACCACAAACCGGCCCGTCGGAGCATGGGGCGAGATCCTCGGCGACACCACCGTCGCCGCCGCAATGCTCGACCGACTCCTCCACCGCAGCGTCGTCGTCACCCTCGACGGAGCCTCCTACCGGCTCCGCAACCACCACGCCGCAGCCGACGAACTCCGCCGCGTCACCACCGGCACAAACCTGCGCTAACCTGACCCGGCGACCTGAGGAATTTCAGCGATCAACTCTGAGGAACTTCGATGAGCGCCGTCACCAGGGCGCTTCGCGGACTGCCTTGGGCTTACGTGCTCGCTCAGGCCGAACCTGCTCAGAAAGTCGTCGGTACGGCAGCGAGAACTCAGCGGATTCTTCCTGCGAGCGACCACCGAAGTCGATCACCCAGCGAGAGCCCGAGCCGTCGGGTCGCTGGTTGAGATCCTCGCCGTTGAGGTACGGGAACAGCACTTCAGCGTTGCGGGCATCGGCGGCAATCCACTCTTGCGCCTCGCCTGACTCCACGACGAAACCCATGCCCAGGACGATGCAGCCCTGGAATGCAAGGCCCGAGTTCTCGGCGAGGCGAACTGGTTTACCTTCGGCTCGTCCCTGGGCTTCCAGGAGGGTGCTGACGCGGCGCACTGCGATGTCGTCGGCAAACCGGGGCACACTCTGGGCGACATCCCCGCGGGTGCCCCACACCGCCGCGTACTCCAGATTCGCGCTGGCTGCCGGCCAGGAGCGACTCTGGATTGCGCGGGTGATGGTGAATCCGTCGGCAACCATCGCGTCGAGTCCAACCTCACGAGAGTCGCCCTGCGCGACGGTGTTCGTCGCGATGAGGCCGAGCGTGCCGTTTGCCTGCAAGAGCGAGGTCGCACGCCGTCGAGGATGGCCGATGGACTGGTCCGATGAATCTCAAACAAGCACGCCGCTGCGTCCTGTATGCCCGCCTCAGTATCACCAAGGAGGAGTCTGTCTCGATCGCCCGTCAGCTCCAGTCCTGCCGCCGCTATGCCGAAGCCCGTGGATGGGAGATCGTCGGCGAGTTCGTCGATGACGGTGTCTCTGCCACGTCCAACCGGCCCGAAGAGCGTCACGGGTGGAAGTCGTTGCTCGCTGCGCGTGACTTCGATGCCGTCATCATCTGGAAGGTCGACCGACTCGCCCGTCGGGTGCTCGACTTCCTCCACGCCGACGAGACCCTCCAGAAGCGGGGCGCGGGCTTGGTCGCCGTCGAAGACCCCATAGACATGACCAGTCCCCAGGGCCGCGCGTTTGCGGTCATGCTCGCTGTCTTCGGTGAGATGGAGGCCGAAGCCATCCGCGCCAGGGTCCGAGCTGCTCGCGCACAGATCCTCAAGGACGGCCGGTGGCCGGGCGGTGGCATCCCGTATGGATACCAGTCCGTCCCAAACCCCGACGGTCCCGGCCGCGTGCTGGCGAAGGACGACGAGCGCATCGGGTGGCTCTCCGAGGCGGTCGCCAAGGCGCTGAGTGGCTACACAGTGAACGCGATCACTACCTGGCTCACCGAGAGCGGAGCCCCGCTTCCCGCGCGCCGTGCCGAGCGGACGTCGGGCGGGACGAGGTGGAACAGGCAGACCGTGGACGGCCTGCTCCGGAATCCCGTGCTGGCAGGGATGACCCCGCACAACCCGGGCCGCGCCAAGAGCGCCAAGCGGGTCGACCCGTTTGCCGTGCTTCGCGATGAACGAGGACAGCCGGCCGTCAGCCAGGCGCTCGCCGTTATCACGACCGAGGAGTTCGCGACCCTGCAACGGCTGCTCGATGCCCGGGCTGTGCCTCAAGCCCGCAAGAAGGCTGAGCGCCGGTCCACGAGCGCGCTCCTGTCGCGCGTGGCTCGATGCGATGAGTGCGCGGTATACCTCTGCCGCGGCACGAACCAAAAGCGACCCGTGCTCTACTGCCCGACGTGCCGCCAGACGATCGGACGCACTGCGCTCGACGCCTACCTGACCGACCGGCTCCTGATCGAGCGCGCGAACGAACTCATCGGCGACCTCGCAGTCGACGAGGCATGGAGGCGCGCCGGTTATGACGACTTGGCGCGACGCGCGGTACTCGTCTCACAGCTGGACAAGCTGGTCATTCGACGCGGCGTCGTCGGCCGCTACTTCGACGAAGACCGAGTTCAGTTGACATGGTCGTCGTAGCGGCAACTTCGGCGTGGCCAAGACAGATCAGCGTCGGCGGTCTGCGGCAGACTGGTGCCCATGGCAGAGAGCACGAACGCGCCCACCCCAGCGGACACGGGCTACGTGCTCAATTTCCCGACCGATGGCACCTCCTTCGGCGTACGAGAGAACCTCGTGGACATCCTGGAACGCGAGTTGCTCGGACCGATCCACGGCGAGGAGGAGTTGCTGCCATTCAGCCCGAAGCAGATGTACCTCGTCGGGCT
>NZ_QFPF01000134.1 GCF_003248605.1 Microbacterium sp. | reverse complement strand
CAAGGGGCCCAAGCCCGACGGTCAGGTGCGGGACATTATCGAAGTACTCCTCGGCACCGCGCTGCGCATCGGCGAGTGCCTCGCTCTCCGCGTGTGCGATGTCGACGACGCTCCTGGCGGGATGACGATCTCCGTGACAGGAACGGTCGTCTTGCGTACCGGCAGCGGCGCGGTAAGGCAGGACCACCCCAAGACCGAGCACTCCATCCGGCGCATCGCCGTCCCCGACTTCGCAGCCGCCGTGATTCGCGCACGGCTTGCCGGCATCCCGACCAACAACCCGCAACGGACGATCTTCGCCAATCGCGCGGGCAATCCTCTCAGCCCCTTCAACGTGCGACGGACCTTCCGCGCGTTTCTCGAGTTGGCGGACCTCCCGGGGGAGGGGATCACCCTTCGGTGGTATCGACGAACCGGTGCGACAGTCATCGCGCGCGGGGCGAGCGCCGATGCTGCCGCCACCTTCCTGGGACACGGATCGACCGCGATCACCGAAGGGCACTACATCGAGCCCGACCGCACCGTGGATCGGGGGCCAGCAGGAATTCTCGAGCGGACTCTGCGCCGCGTGAATCCCGATACCTCGTTGCTCGCGACCGACGATGGAGCGGGCGATGATCCTGCGCTTGTCTTCCTCGACGACGAAGACATCGAGGCGGCGTGACGGCTGATCCAGCTATCGCCCGTGATCGGTCCCGCCCCAGCTCGCGATGGGTCCGCCGTTCGGGCCGTGGCTGCGGAGAAACTCTGCGTGCACCCGCTCGCACGCGAGGCGCAAGGTTGTGGACCAACCGATGACCTCGCCCTGAAAGCTCGCACGGTACCGGACGTCGGTGGCGTTCACGCGGCGGATCTCGACGGTGCCGTATGCACGGTCGAACCCGTCGAGCAGGTGCCATGTGCCTGTGGGACCTTCCTGCGCAGCGAGGAGGGGGTGCCATCGACTCGGTTCGACCATTGGGCTCTCTCTTCCGGCCGAACACACATGAGCGTAGAGCGGACCCCCGACACAGACGAGCTGCTATCGGGCGCGGCGCGCCCACCTTCCTGGCATGAGCGATCGTGAGCGCGCTGACGCCGTCCTGGAGCACGTGGCGGTGCTCGCGTTCCTGCACTACCCCGGCATCGAGGTGGATGACCCGAGTTACAGTCTCGCCGAGGACATCGAGTGGTGTCTCGCGCGGCTCGGCGACGTCTCCGACATCGAGCGCGAACGGTTCCGTGCGCTCTTCGCGCGCGCGATAGCCGACCCCACCGCGACACGCGAAGAGCTGTTCACCGCGCTCGTCGAGCTCGACGACGTGCTCGCCGTGGACCACCATGAGTGACGCGCGCCCGAGCGACGAGGAGCGCGCAGCGCGCCTGGCCGCACGGCGAAAGGCGTGGAACGACGCGCACCCGAACTACTACGTCGAGTACCGGGAACGGAATCGCGAGGACATCCGTCGCAAGAACCGCGACCGTGAACGCCAGCGGACGCAGCGCGCGCGGGAGGAGAAGGCGCACCGCCAGAAGGGAATCGATCGCGCCAAAGCGTGGGCGAAGGAGCACCCGGAGGAGCGTCAGCAGGCACGGGAGCGTTACAAGCAGAAGCACCCCGACGCGTACAAGCAGGCTCAGCGCGACTACTACTACCGGAATCGCGACGCGATCGCCGAACGTCGTCGCGCGCGTGAGGCTGCAGACCCGGAGAAGGCGAATGAGGCTCGCCGCCGCGCTGTCGACCGCGCTCGCGCAGCCGGCCGGGACTCGACGTGGTCGCCCACTGAAGCTCAGCGTGCGACTTACCGTGAACGCGAGAACGAGGCGAGGCGTCTCGCGCGTCGCCGGGCACGCGCCGGGCTTCCTGAGCGGCAGCTGCACCGGGTGCACGCTCCGGAGCGACGCCACAACGAAGCCGCAGCAACCGCCTTCTTCGCGAAGAAGCGCAGCGGTGGCGATGTCGCCCGAATCCGAGAGCAGGATGAACCGACTCCTCCAGAACTGGTGCATGCCCTGCAGGAGCGTTCTGAGAACCGTCGCGTCGTCCGCGAGATCCTCGCGATCGCCGACGAGTACTTCGCGGTCCATGAAGTAGAGCTGCGTGCGCGGGTCGCCGAGGTCTCTCGCGCGAGGTTCCGGGGCGGGATGCTCCCTCTCGACGTATACACGGAGCCCCGCCGTAACGCGTTGGAGTTCGCGAGCCGGGGCTATTTCCGTGCCAACGTCGCTTCGCCGACGTCGTCGCTGGAGGTCTTCCGCTGGCTCACGACGGATCTCGCCAAGCGGAAGCCCGGCAGATCGCTCTGAGAGACCCCTCATTGCGCGGAGCACCTGCAGCGCCATCGCGGGCCAACAGGTCAAGCATGCGTGACAGACCGGGCTGGCGCCGTTGAATCCGCGGTGGACGACCGCCGAGCGTCTAGTGTCTTCGGCCCACCAGTCAGCCGGCACGCACTTCGTACTTCGGCCACTTGTCGTATCGGTACGTGGATTCGAGCCGCGCGACGTGACCGTGTTCCTCAAGAGCGCCAAGCCAACTGCGCACCGCTTCCTCCGGGAATCTAACGTCACGGTCCATCGCGTTGAGTTCGTCGGTCATTCCCCGGATGCTCACACGCCACCCGTCGCGGCGCCCGTGAATGTACTTGAGGAAGAACTTTCCCTGCCACACCACAGGGGGGACGGGCAGGTGAATAGTCGTATTCCCGCTGGTCGGCTCGTGCTTGAGAAAGGCCGGCACGTCGCCAAATAGCTCGAGAATGCGTCGATGTTCCGGTGTCCCTGGCCAACGCCGCGCGAGGGCTTCAGCCTTCGTGCGTACCCGCGCGTAGAACGCCTCATATCCTTCCTGACGTCGCCGCTCGCGTTCGTCTGCTTCGTGCTTCTCCGCAGCGAGAATCTCTTCTACTCGCGCTGGGGCCGTGAGCAGATCGGCAAGCCGATCGGTCAGAAATCTTCGGTGAGCGTCGATCCAGAAGTCGGTCAGAGGTTCGGACTGTAGTTGGCCGCCGTGGTCGCTCAGGACCTGTATTCCGAGAAGCCGGTAGGGCGCTCCATCGCGCGTTACATAGCCAATGTGCTCGGCGGCGGGATCAATAAAGAGGATGGGTAGGCCGGCGTGCGCGACCGTAGACAGCGTCGAGCCGAACGAGATCCAGCTTGTCGAGTCGCTCCTGGGGTGGAAGTGTGCGCCGCCATATCCCCAGAGCCAGACGTCAACGATTCCCATGTCTCGGTATGAGTCATGTCGGGCCTGCCACTCGGCGGCGGTCATACCTGCGTACTGCACCTCGAACGCTATCTGCGCCCCTGTCGCGCGCGAGGTAGCTAACACATCGGCCCGTCGGCGTCCGTCCGCCGTCGTCCTCTCAAGATCGACTTCCAGTGAGGGGTACCGAGCTCTGAGCCAGCGTTGGAGCAGTAGTTGACTCTGCAAATGGTCGACACCCATCCCATCGTGCCCGCCGCCGGAAACGTGGGAGAACCCATGCCGATGCTCGCCGCGATCGACGATCTTGAGCATCGGTGATTCGCAATCGGGCACGATACAAGAGAAGGTCTCACCGGCGCCCCGCCGTTCCTTGAACGCCGGCGCGGCGCCGTCTGGCATGTACTCGACTTCACCGCCAGAGCCCACCGCGAATACGATGCGCCTCTCCGGCGATCCAGAGAAGGCGCGGTATTCATCGACAGAGTGCCCCACAGGCGCGGACTCTACCGCCCCTCGCCGACATCGCGATCGCCAAGAGGGCTGGGCGACCCTGAGAGGCTGGCGTCCATTAAGCCCATCAAGCTTTAGCTGCACTAGCAATTGCCGACCCGAGCTTCCCACTGGTCGTAGACCGCGTGGACCGGCCCGTCGTCGCGCAAGGTGTCGGCCCCTCCCGCATGAGCGATCGCGAGAGCGACTTCCAGCCACGTCTTGGCGTCCATCCAACGGGCACGATCGTCCGCCGCGCGAACCGCCGACAGATGTCAAGCCTGAGCGGACACTTCGCTATCGGTAGCGATCGTCGATGCACTGCGGCCTCCCCAGCCGATCCGTGGAGTGGGAGGTTCGTTCAGTGCTCCGCTAGAACGAGTGCGCGGCGCGTCCACCGCGAAGTGGCTGACTTCGGGTTCGACGTGAGGTGGAAGGCTCCGCATCGCATGCACGGGTGGACGCCGGCCACAACACGGTCGCGATGCTGATCAAGCATCCTGGCACGCGCAGCGAGCAAGGCTCGGCCAGCCACGTAGAGGGACGGATAGGGGACTTTCGGGCAGGTTGACACCGCGGCTCCATGTCGTAAACAGGAACGACCGCGGGTAACAGCGGTACTTTGTCGCAGCCCTTTCGGCTACGGCATCACGTGCCCCAAGTCGTCATCTCGCCACCCTGTCCGGTTTCCCGCGGGCCTTGGCGAGCGATCTATTGCGTACGAGCGTAGCGATGAACAAGAGCCCAGTCGATCTCTTGTGAGCGCCCCCGCATGCGTGCGGTCGGATGAAGTCGGATCCGTTCGTGGCGAGGTGAACTCCGCGGACTGGGCCGCCGTAGTGTGGGATCGTGGACGCGATACTCGAGCCGCGGGCCGTGGGGGACATCACCGGGTCCTTCTTCGTACCCGCGTACCAACGGGGGTATAGGTGGGGAGTCGAAGAAGTCGAACGGCTTCTCGATGATGTATGGGACAGCGAAGGCGAGCCGTACTATCTGCAGCCTGTGGTTGTGAAGGCGATGACTGACGGGCGCTGGGAACTCATCGACGGGCAACAGCGACTAACCACGTTGTTCCTGATCTTCCAGTACATGCGCACGGAGGGTTTGCAGAGCGCGGGGGCGGGTTTCACCCTCGAATACGAGACACGGACCGCGAGTGCCGAGTTCTTGAGTGAGCCATCGGAGGAGCGGCGCCGGGAGAACATCGACTTTCACCACATCTATGCCGCCTACCAGCACATCAGCGGGTGGTTCGAGGCCCACGCGCACCGCAAGCAGTGGGCGGCAAACCGGTTCTACGGCTTCCTCTTCGAGTCTGTGCGTGTGATCTGGTACGAGGCGGCGAAGGAACTCGATTCGATCGCCCTGTTCACCCGGCTCAATGTCGGCCGGATCCCGCTCTCTGATGCGGAACTCGTCAAGGCTCAAGTCCTTGCGAAACTCCAGAGCCGATCAGGGGTATCGGATCGGAGCGAGCAGACAGCTGCGCAGTGGGATCAGTTCGAGCGCGAGCTTCGCGCGCCGGAAGTCTGGTCGTTCGTCACCGGCCGCAGCCAGGACGACCCGACGCGGATCGGGTTGATCCTAGACACTCTCGCGGATCGTGCGGGCGGGAAGCCGGCTGGCAATCATCGGCCGCGCTACTACACCTTCGAAACACTGCATCCCATAATCGACGCCGACCCACAATCCTTCTGGGACGACGTGGTTGCGCTTCACTCTCTAATCGTCGGCTGGTACGAGGATCGCGACATATTTCACAAGGTGGGCTACCTCGTGGCCACAAGCCGTCATACCTTCGCGGATCTGCTCGAATCGGTACTGGGGCTTACCAGACCCGCGATGCAGGCAGTCTTGGACGAGCGCATCGCTCAGCACCTTAGCCAG
>NZ_QFPF01000052.1 GCF_003248605.1 Microbacterium sp. | reverse complement strand
AACGAGATCATGCGGGTCATCATCGGGCGCGAGATTCTGGGGGCGCCGAGATGAGCGCCGAACCCACGGACGGCGTCCACGGCGCGCGGGTCGCGGTCCTCGGCCTCGGGCACATGGGGCTGCCGATGGCGCAGAGACTCGATGCGGCCGGCGCCGAGGTCGTGACGTACGACGTCGTGCGCGAGGCCCGCGTTACCGCTGCGGCGGCAGGGCTCCGGGTCGCCGCAGACGGCCCCGCCGCGGCGGGCGAGGCTGACGTCGTGCTGACGATGTTCCCCGAGGGACGGCACGTGCTGGAGGCGTATCGCGGCGGGCTGCTCTCCGCGGCGCCGACGCACACGCTGTTCGTCGACTGCTCGACCATCGCGGTCGACGACGCCCGCGCCGCGCACGCACTGGCCCGGGCATCCGGCCATCGCTTCATCGATGCGCCCGTGTCGGGTGGTGTCGTCGGCGCCGAGAACGGCACCCTCGCGTTCATGGTCGGCGGGGCCGAGGAGGACGTCGCCCGGGCCCGGCCGCTGCTGGAGGTCATGGGGCGACGCATCGTGCACTGCGGAGGTCCGGGCCTCGGTCAGGCCGCGAAGGTGTGCAACAACATGATCCTGGGGGTCACGCAGATCGCCGTGGCCGAAGCCTTCGTGCTCGGCGAGCGGCTGGGACTCACCCATCAGGCCCTCTTCGAGGTCGCCTCGAACGCGTCGGGACAGTGCTGGGCGCTCACGACCAACTGCCCCGTGCCGGGGCCCGTGCCCACGAGCCCCGCCAACCACGACTACGCGCCGGGCTTCGCAGGAGCGCTGATGGCGAAGGACCTGGGACTCGCCGTCCGGGCGATCGAACGCACCGGCGTGGGCGCCCGGATGGGCCTTGCCGCGCGCGACATCTACAAAGAGTTCGCGCAGGGGGAGGGGGCGGGGCAGGATTTCTCGGGAATCATCCACGACGTCCGGGCGCGCTCGAGTGCGGCCCGCGACGCGCATGCCGAGGAGGGCACATGAGCGGGTACGACACGATCATCGTCGAGACCACCGGCCGGGTGGGGTGGATCACTCTCGATCGCCCCGAAGCGCTCAACGCCCTCAACACGAGGCTCATGCACGAGCTCGTCGACGCGGCGACGCGGTTCGACGCCGATCCCGGCATCGGGGCGATCGTCATCACCGGATCGGCCAAGGCCTTCGCCGCCGGCGCCGACATCAAGGAGATGGAGGATCAGGACGCGACCCAGATGATCGCCGGCGACCACTTCGGCGCGTGGTCGCGGTTCGCAGCCGTCCGCACCCCCACGATCGCCGCCGTCGCGGGGTACGCTCTGGGCGGCGGCTGCGAGCTGGCGATGATGTGCGACATCATCCTGGCCGCCGATTCGGCGCGCTTCGGTCAGCCCGAGATCACCCTCGGCGTCATCCCGGGAATGGGCGGCACGCAGCGCCTCGTGCGCGCGATCGGCCCCTACAAGGCGGCCGAGCTCGTGCTCACCGGTCGCATGATCGGCGCCGACGAGGCCGAGCGCGCGGGTCTCGTCTCGCGCGTGGTGCCGGCCGACGAGCTGCGGGATGCTGCCGCCGAGACCGCCGCGCGGATCGCCGAGAAGTCGCTGCCCGCTCTCTACGCCGCAACGGCCGCGCTCGACGCGGCGCTGGAGACCCCGCTCGCGCAGGGGCTGGCGTTCGAGAAGCAGGCGTTCGGAGCGCTCTTCGCGACGGACGACCAGAAGGAGGGCATGGCCGCCTTCCGGGAGAAGCGCGCGCCGAGGTTTGAGGGCCGGTGAGGCGCGCGGCTCAGAGCGGCTCGGGAACGGGCGCGGATCCGGCGAAATCTCCCGCGTCGCGCCGGAACCGGGCGAGAACGCCCACCAGCTGCGCCGTGTCGTCCTCGGTCAGCCCGATGTCGGAGAACACCTCGTTGAGCGCGGTCGTCGCCCGCTCGACCAGCGTTGCTCCGGCATCCGTCAGCACGATCATCATCGCCCGGCCGTCGCGGGGGTGCGCCTCGCGCGTGACCAGGCCGTCGCGGGCGAGACGGCCGACGGTGTGGGTCACGCTCGTCGCGTGCAGCTGCAGTCGCGCCGTCGCGCTCGACATCGGGATGCGACCCTCGCGGGTGAAGGCGAGCAGACGCAGCATCTCGAAACGGGCGAAGGTCAGATCGAACGGCCGCAGCGCCTGGTCGATGCGGGCGAGCATGAGCTGCTGCGCGCGGATCACGCTCGTGACGGCCGACATGCCCCCGGCGGCATCGCCCCAGCCGTGCGCGACCCACTGGCGGCGGGCCTCGGCGATCGGGTCGACCTGCAACGGCGCGCGACGCGGCATCTCGGCTCCCTTCCTCTCGGCCACGGTAGCCGAGGCCGAGGGCCGCGCGAAGCGCCGGACAATAGACTCGTCGAGGCGAAGGAGCAGCGCGGCATGAGGATCATCGTTCTGGTCAAAGAGGTGCCGGACACCTACGGGGAGCGCACGCTGTCGCTCGAGACGGGCCTCGCGGAGCGCGACCGGGGCGAAACGGTGCTCGATGAGATCGGGGAGCGCGCGCTCGAAGCCGCGCTCGCCTACGCGGAGTCGACCGACGGGGCGACCGTCTCGGTGATGTCCATGGGGCGGGCCTCGGCCGTGACCGCGCTGCGCAAGGCGCTCGCGATGGGTGCGCACGACGCCGTGCTGGTCGCCGACGACGCCCTGCAGGGCGCCGACCTCGGGCTCACGGCGCGTGTGCTGGCGGCGGCGCTGAGGCGCACGGGGTTCGATCTCGTCGTCACCGGCAACCTCTCGACGGACGGCTCCGGGGGTGTCCTCCCGGCGATGCTTGCCGAACTGCTCGCGGTGCCGCACGCGACCGCGCTCACCACACTCGCGATCGCCGGCGATCGCGTCTCGGGCGATCGTGTCGACGACGAGGGGGTCGCCCGTGTGTCGGCGCCGCTGCCCGCCGTGATCTCGATCACCGAGGCGCTGCCGGACCCTCGGTTTCCCACATTCAAGGGCATCATGGCGGCCAAGAAGAAACCCTTCGAAACCTGGACCGCGGCGGATCTCGGCGTCGACACCTCGGGTGTCGACCTGCCCGCCTCGATCGTCGTCTCGGTGACGGAGAAGCCCCCGCGCCAGGCCGGGCTCACCATCGTCGACGAGGGTGATGCGGGTGAGAGGCTCGCCGAGTTCCTCGTCGAGAACCGGCTGGTGTGATGTGGATGCTGTGAGGTGGATGCTGTGAGGTGGATGCTGTGACCGGACCGATTCTCGTTCTCCTGCCGCTGCGGCGATCCGGCGCCCTCGCCCCGGCAGCGGCGGGTCTCCTGGGGGCGGCGGCCGTCGTGGGCGTGCCCGTCGCCCTTCTCGTCGCCGAACCCGGCACCCGTATCGACGGCGCCGCCGCCGACGCGGCGGCGCAGGGCGCGCAGCGTGTGATCGTCGCCGAACTTCCCGGCGTCGAGGCCACGCTCGGCACGGCGATCGTCGACGCGGTCGACGCGGCGGTGCGCGCGGTCGCGCCGGCAGCGGTGCTGATCTCGAACAGCGTGGAGGGGCGGGATGTCGCCGGTCGGTACGCGGCGCGCTCCGGCGCGGCGCTGGCCGTCGACGCCGTGGGTCTCTCCCACGACGCCGAGGGTGTCGTCGCGCACCATTCCGTCTACGGCGGTGCCTACAGTGTCGTTTCCGCGGCCACGTTCGGCCCTCTCGTGGTCACGGTGCGCCAGGGCGCTGTGCAGGAGCGCGCCGCCGCCGCGTCGCTTGCGGTCGAGACGATCGACGTGTCGCGCGGGGAGGGGGCGACAGCATCCGTCGAGTCGTTCGACGAAGTCGCGCGGTCGTCGTCGCGTCCCGAACTGCGCGGGGCGGCCAGGGTCGTCTCGGGCGGGCGCGGACTCGGTTCGGCCGAGGGATTCGCGCTCGTCGAGCATTTGGCCGATACGCTGGGCGCTGCCGTCGGCGCGTCGCGGGCGGCGGTCGACGCGGGATACGTGCCCGCCTCGCACCAGGTCGGACAGACGGGGGTCTCGGTGTCGCCGCAGCTGTATGTCGCGCTCGGAATATCGGGGGCGATCCAGCACAAGGCGGGCATGCAGACGGCCAAGACGATCGTCGCGATCAACAAGGACGCCGACGCGCCGATCTTCGGGATCGCCGACTTCGGGGTCGTCGGCGACGTGTTCACCGTCGTGCCGCAGCTGATCGACGCGCTCGCCGCGCGGAAGAAGTAGCCGCGTGCAGGAGCAATCGAGGATCGTGCGCCGAGGTCTGCCCCGCACGCCGGGCGGTGATCCCTGGCCGGTCGTTGCAGCTGCCGATGCCGGCGTCGATGCCGCTGTCGATGCCGCTGGTGCTGGTGCTGGTGCTGAGGATGTCGATGTCGATGTCGATGTCGATGTCGCCCCGCTGACAGTGTCCCGAAATCCGTCGCCCGACCGCCTTCCGGGCGACGGAATACGGGAAACCGCCCCCGCCGAGGCCCCCGCACCGAGGCCGGTGTCCCCATCTCCGTCGCCTGAGCAGGCGGCAGGCGACGGAATACGGGACCCCCAGAGCGGCGGCATCCGTCGGGGTCTGCCGCGCACCCCCGGAGGTGCGCCCTGGCCGACGGCCGACCGCCCGGCCCCCGGCTCGGCCACCGCTCCGGCATCGCCGCCGCCCGCGCCGGCCCCCGCTCCGTCATCGCCGCCGCCCGCGCCGGCCGCACCGACCGCCATCGAGTGGGATGCTGTCAGCCCGCCCTCGCTCGCGACCCCGTCCAGCCCGCGGCCCGACCCCGCCCCGGCCCCCGGCACCGTGGCGGCTGCCGCGGGCCCGGACCTCAGCATCCCCCTGCCCTTCACCCGCACGGTCTGGCCCGGCGCCGCCGCCCGCACGCGCACCGGTCACGATCGCGAGCGGCAAGCACCGCGGCGCATCCGCGGACTGACCCGTGCCCAGTGGGCGCTCGCCACCGTTCTCGGCGGCGGCGCGCTGCTCTTCGGCGCCGCGATGGCGGTCGCGGCGGCGCGGTGGCTCATCAGCCTCGATGTCACGAGGGAGTTCCTCGCCGCCTTCCCCGGTGAGTACCCGCTCCCCGCGGGCAGCTCCGAGGGATTCCCGGCGTGGGTGCAGTGGCAGCACTTCTTCAACGTCTTCCTCATGGTGCTGATCATCCGCACCGGGCTGCAGGTGCGCTCCGAGAAGCGGCCTGCGGTGTTCTGGTCGCCGAAGGGCAATCGCAAACGCCGCATCAGCCTGACGCTGTGGCTGCATCAGGCGCTCGATGTGCTGTGGCTGGTCAACGGGGTGATCTTCGTCGTGCTGCTCTTCGCGACCGGCCACTGGGTGCGCTTGGTTCCCACCAGCTGGGAGGTGTTTCCGAACGCGCTCTCGGCCGCGCTGCAGTATGTCTCCCTGCAGTGGCCGACCGAGAACGGTTGGGTCAACTACAACTCGCTGCAACAGCTGGCGTACTTCACGACCGTGTTCGTCGCGGCACCCCTCGCCACCATCACGGGTCTGCGCATGTCGGGCGTCTGGCCCAAGGATGCGCACACGCTCAACCGTCTCTACCCGGTCGAGTGGGCGCGCGCGATCCACTTTCCGGTGATGCTCTACTTCGTGGCGTTCATCATCGTGCACGTCGCGCTCGTCTTCGCCACCGGCGCCTTGCGTAACCTCAACCACATGTACGGCGGGACGGATGCTGTCAACTGGGCCGGGTTCTGGATCTTCGTCGCCTCGCTCGCGGTCATCGTCGCCGGGTGGGTCGCGGCGCGCCCGCTCGTCGTCGCCCCGATCGCCAAGCTCTTCGGCACGGTCAAGGGTCGCTGACCCGCGCGCCTTTCCGGCGTTGGGGCGTCAGAACGACGTTGGGGCGCGCTGCAGCACGCCCCAACGTCGTTCTGACGCCCCAACGGGTGGGAGCCGGGCAGCGAACGCCGCAACGGGGGGCCCGGCGCCGAGGTCGCCCCGACGCCGAAACACATCGCCGCGGCGGGGGATAACCCCCGCCCGAACGGGTGGGAGGCACGGGCGCGCACGGCGCGCCCCGCGTCCTACCGTGGAGCCATGTCCACCACCCCACCCAGAACACGCCCGCGATCCCCGCTCGCCTCACCCGTGCGCGTCGCGGGCGCGGCCGCGCAGCTCGCCGCCCTCGGCGTGGTCGGCCCCGTCGTCTTCACGATCCTCATCACGCTCCTGAGCGTCGGCGTGAGCCTCGTGCTCGTGCTCGGCGTCGGCCTGCTGTTCCTGCTCGCCTTCGTCTACGCGCTCTACGCCCTCGGCTGGCTCGAGACGGCCCGCATCGACGGCCTCTACGGGTTCGGCCTGCCCGTCCGCAGGCCCCGGCGCAGCCCCAAGCCGGGATTCGGCGGCTTCGTGCACACCGTGTGGCTGCAATTCATCGACCCGGGCATGTGGCGCGGTGTCGCCAACGCCGCGATCGCGACGATCCTCGGCCTGGTCGTGCTGCCGCTGATCGGCGTGTTCGCGGGCGGCATCGTGCTGGCGTTCTCGCCGCTGTTCGCCGGATCCGGCATCGTCGCCCTCGGCCGCACCGGCATCGATGTGGCCGTCGCGTGGGCTGTGCCCGCCGGCATCCTCGCGTCCGTCTTCGCCCTCGTCGCGATCGCCGGTCTCGCGATCCTGCACGGCGTGATCGCCCGCGCGATCATGGTGCCCTCGCGGGAGGCGCAGCTGGCCGAAGCCGCCCGCACCTCCAACGTGCAGCGTGCCGGGGCCGTCCGCGCAGCCGAGGTCGAGCGCACCCGCATCGAGCGCGACCTGCACGACGGTGTCCAGCCCCGGCTGGTCTCGGTGGGGATGACGCTCGGCCTCGCCCAGCAGAAGGTCGAGACCGACCCCGCCGCCGCCAAGGAGCTCATCGCCGAAGCGCACACCTCGACAAAGGCCGCGATCACCGAGCTGCGACAGCTCGCGCGCGGCATCCACGCCTCGGTTCTCGATGATCGCGGACTCGACGCCGCGCTGTCGGCACTCGCCTCCCGCTCGCATATCCCCGTCGGGCTCGACGTACGCCTGAGCGCCCGGTGCAGCCCGACCGCCGAGGCGGCGGTCTACTTCGTCATCGCCGAATCGCTCACCAACGCCGCCAAGCACTCGCGGGCCAGCGAGTGCCGCGTGCTCGTGCGCGAAAGAGAGGGCGGGATGCTGTGGGCCAGGGTCGAAGACAACGGCATCGGCGGCGCGCACGTCACGCCCGGTGGCGGTCTGGACGGGATCTCGCACCGCGTGATCGGTGCCGGCGGCACCTTCCGTCTCGACAGTCCCGTCGGCGGGCCGACCACCGTGGAGGTGAGTGTGCCGTGCGCATCCTGATCTGCGAGGATTCCGTGCTGCTGCGCGAGGGGCTCGTGCGTCTGCTCGAAGACGCCGGGCACGAGATCGCGGCGGCGGTCGCCGACGCCGACGATCTCGATGAGCTCGTGGCGGTTGCGGCGCCGGAGCTGTGCATCCTTGATGTGCGGTTGCCGCCGACCTTCACCGACGAGGGCATCCGCGCGGCCGTGCGGCTGCGTGCCACGCACCCGGAGCTGCCGGTGCTGGTGCTCTCGCAGTATGTGGAGGAGCGCTACGCGACCGACCTGATCGCCGGCCACGGGGGTGCGCTGGGCTACCTGCTCAAGGATCGTGTCGCCGACGTGTCGGAGTTCCTCGAGTCGCTCGACCGCATCAGGGGTGGCGCGACCGTGCTCGACCCCGAGGTCGTCGCCCAGCTGCTCGGCCGTCGCACCCGGGACGAGCGTATGCGACGTCTCACCGAACGCGAGCGCACGGTGCTCGCCCTCATCGCCGAGGGCAAATCCAACCAGGCGATCGCCCGCACGCTGCACGTCACCGAGGGCAGCGTCGAGAAGCACATCACCGCCGTCTTCCAGAAGCTCGAGCTCGAGCAGGATGACGCCGGCAACCGGCGGGTGCTCGCCGCGCTCGCCCACATCGAACACGGCGGCCTGCCGCCCCAGACAGGAGAACTCCGATGAGCGATCTGCTCCCCCCGCAGGCGGCGCCCCAGCCCGGCCCCGCCCCGACCGGCCCCGCGCCAACCGTCCCGAACTCCCCGACCGGTGGGTCATCGGATGGCACTCCGCGCCCCTCGGCGCGGGTCGTGTCCCTCCTCACGGTCGCGCTCGGTGCCGGCGTCGCCGTCGTCGTCGCGGGCGGTGCCGTGTTCTCGGGCATCGCCTCCGCGGTGGTGCGCACGGAATCCCGCACGATCGACGCGCGCGGGATCGCCGAGCTCGACGTCGACATCTCGGCCGGCTCGCTCGAGGTCGTCTTCGGCGATGTCGATGAGGCGACCCTCGAGGTCACGAGCGGCGGCGGCGCCGAGCGATGGGTGCTCGAGCGCGACGGCGATGAGCTCGTGGTCGCCTCGCCCGAGTGGATGCTGGGTGCCGGGTGGATCTTCGGCGGCAGCGGCCGCGCGACGCTCACGCTGCCGCAGGTGCTCGAGCGCACGGTGCTCGACGCGCAGCTCTCGCTCGCGGCGGGCGACCTCGAAGCCACCGGGAACTTCGGTGATCTCGACATCGAGATGGGGGCCGGCGATGCGACCGTGACGGGCACGGCCCGGGAACTCTCGGCCGACGTCAGCGCCGGTCGAGCCGAGCTCGAGCTGGCGGGCGTGGTGGATGCCGAGCTGACGCTCAGCGCCGGCCAGCTGGACGCTCGCCTCACCGGCGACGCACCGGACCTCGTTCAGATCGACGTCAGCGCCGGAAGCCTCGACCTGACCCTGCCGGAGGGGACGTACGACGTCGCGTCGAATGTCTCTGCGGGCACCGTGGACAACCGGCTCGACACCTCACCGGGAGCTGTGCACCGCGTGGTCGTCGAGGTGTCGGCGGGGCAGGTGATCCTCAGCGCACGAGGCGGACTTCGGTGATCGTCTCGCCGAGGAAGGGCTCGTCCTGGGTGGCACCGTCGGGGGTGAAGCCGTTGCGCGCGTAGAAGCGGTGCGCGCGCGGGTTGTCCTCGGCGACCCAGAGGTAGAGCGGCTCACCCGCCGGAGCGACGGCGTCGAAGAGCTTCTGGCCGATGCCGGTGCCGTGCCAGGCGTCGAGCAGATAGATGAAGTAGAGCTCGCGGGCGCGCGGGGCGTCGTCATCGCGCGCCGGACCCGCTCCGACGAATCCCACGATCTCGCCGTTCACGAGTGCGGCGTACTGGATGTAATCCTCGCCCTGGTTCATCCAGTGGGTCCACAGCTCGGCCATCCGGCGGGCTGAGACGCTCTCGAGGGCGGCCCTGCTGATGAGGTGATCGTAGGTCTCGTGCCAGCAGGTGGCGTGCACGCGACCGAGGGCTTCGGCATCCACGTCGCGGACGGGACGGACAACGGTGTCGGTCTGAAGCTCGGCTTCCATGGGCCAGACTCTACGTCAGCGGCAGGCGCTCACGAAATCGGGTGGCCGTGTGTATCGGCGTTGTCGGAGACGCACAAACGAATGCCAGGATCGGGTGCGCTTCGCTACCATCCCCGACGTGAATGTGATCTGGCGCACCCTGCTCGTGATGCTCTCCGCCCGCCGTCGTCTGCGGCGCGAGGGCACGCTCGATTCGCACGAGGTCGGTCGCATCCGCATCACGACGCTGCCGACCGACATCGACGTGCTGCGGCACATGAACAACGGCCGGTATCTGTCGCTGTTCGACCTCGGCCGATGGGACCTGCTGATCCGCACGGGCCTGGCCGACGCGATGCGCAGCAACGGGTGGTACGCCGTCGTCGCCGCCGAGACGATCACCTTCCGCAAATCTCTCGAGCTGTGGCAGCGCTTCGACCTCGAGACCCGCCTGATCGGGCATGACGACCGCGCGATCTACCTCGAACATCGCGCCCTCGTGGATGGCGAGATCCACGCCCGCGCGATCATCCGCGCGCGCATGCTCAAGCGCTCGGGCGGCACGCTCTCGCACGATGAGCTCTTCGCGGCGGTGGGGCGCCCCGAGGGGCTGCCGGAGGTTCCGGCGTGGGTGCACGAGTGGGCGGCAGCATCCACCCTGCCCTCGACGCGCCGCCCGGCGCCCAGCGACTGGACGTGACCCCGGTCGGCCGCGCCCTCGCCGCGCGTCCGTGACCCCCTCTCCCCGGCGTTGGGGCGTCAGAATCACGGTGGGGCGTGCTGCTCCGCGCCCCAACGCGGCGCTGACGCCCCAACGCGCACGACGCCGCAACGCGCACGACGCTGCAACCGCCCCACGCCGCAACCGCCCCACGCCGCAACCGCCGAAGGCGCGCAAGACACGGGATGCCGGAGCCCCGCCATTGCGGCAGCCCCGAGGAATCGCCGCCTAGGCTGAACCCATGGTGACCACCCCCGACCACGGGGACACCGGCGCCCCGGCCGCCGGCGAGGACCTCGCCGCCCGTGCCGTCCAGCTCGCGCAGCGTTGGGTGGCCGAGAGCGCCCAGGTCGATGTCGACCCCGCCGCCGAGCGTCTGGCCGGTGTCCTGAAGGACCGCAACGGACTGCCCTTCACTCTCGGCTTCGTCGACGGCGTGATGCGACCCGAATCGCTCGTGGCGGCAGCATCCAATCTGCAGCGGGTGGCTCCGCTCGTGCCCGACTTCCTTCCCTGGTACCTGCGCGGAGCGGTGCGGGTGGGGGGCACCATGGCGCCGGCCCTGCCGAGCCCGGTCGTGCCCATCGCGCGGCGTGTGCTGCGCGAGATGGTCGGGCATCTCATCGTCGACGCGCGGACCGAGAAGCTGGGCCCCGCGATCGCGAAGCTGCGCGAGGGCGGCGCGCGACTGAACCTCAACCTGCTCGGCGAGGCTGTTCTCGGCGATCAGGAGGCCGGCCGGCGACTCGAGGGCATCCACGAGCTGATCCGGCGCCCCGATGTCGACTACGTCTCGGTCAAGGTCTCTGCGATCGCCAGTCGCATCTCGATGTGGGCGTTCGATCAGACCGTGGATGCTGTCATCCAGCGCCTCCTGCCCTTGTATCTGTCGGCGGCCGATCCGGTGGCGCCGACCTTCATCAACCTCGATATGGAGGAGTACCGCGATCTCGACCTGACGATCGCGGTGTTCACCCGCCTGCTCGAGGACCCCCGGCTGCACCGCCTCGAGGCGGGAATCGTCCTGCAGGCCTACCTGCCCGATGCCGCCCCCGCGCTGCGCGAGCTGACGGCGTGGGCCCGGCACCGCGTGGACGCGGGCGGAGGGCGCATCAAGGTGCGCCTGGTCAAGGGCGCGAACCTCGCGATGGAGCACGTCGACGCCGCCCTGCACGGCTGGGATCTCGCCACCTACGACCGCAAGCTCGACTCGGACGCCAACTACCTGCGCTGCCTCGACGAGGCGCTCCAGCCCGCACGCACACGGGCCGTGCGCATCGGCGTCGCGGGGCACAACCTCTTCGACGTCGCCCACGCGCGCCTGCTCGCCGAGCAGCGCGGGGTCACCGCCGACGTCGACTACGAGATGCTGCTGGGCATGGCGCAGGGCCAGGTCGCGGCGGTCTCGCGCGATGTCGGGCCCGTGCTGCTGTACGTGCCGGTCGTGCGCCCCGACGAGTTCGACGTCGCCATCAGCTACCTCGTGCGCCGACTCGAGGAGAACGCCTCGAGCGAAAACTTCCTCTCGGCAGCGTTCGACCTCGCCGATGACCCGGCCCTGTGGGAGCGCGAACGCGATCGCTACCTCGCCTCGGTCGCACGCGCATCCGATCCCGCACTCGCGACGGGGCCGCGCCGCCGGCAGGATCGCGCGGCGGCATCCACCGACCCGGCATCTACCGATCCGGCATCTACCGACTCGGCATCCACCGATCCGGCATCCACCGACGCGGGGCCCGCCGCCCCGGTCCCGGACGCGGCCGACCTCGACGACGCGCTCACCCTGCCGATGACCCGCCGCCCCGCGCGCGATGTGCAGGATCCCGGGCTCACCCAGGTCGTGCTGGGCATCGCCGACGGGGCCGCGGAGGGCGCGCCCGGAGACACGGCGCCGCTCAGTCCCGTGGCGCAGCCCGACTTCTTCGCGGGGGCGGCGATCGTCGAGACCGCGGTCTACTCGCGGCGCGAACGCGCGGCGCGGAACACCCCGGTCCCCGGCGCGACCGGCGTGGCGGGCGGGGCACCAGGGTTCACGAACGCCGCGGATTCCGATCCTTCGCTCGCGACGAACCGCGAATGGGCGCGCGAGGTGCTCGCCCGGGTGGAGACGTCGACGGCGGGGGATGTCACCATCAACGCGGCGCGCGTGCGCAGCGCTGACGACCTCGACGCGATCGTCGACCGGGTGCGCGGGGCGGGTTCCGCGTGGGGTGCCCGCCCCGCCGCCGAGCGGGCCGAGGTGCTCGCACGCGCGGCGATCGTGCTGGAGTCGCGTCGCGGGCTGCTGATCGAGGTCGCCGCGTCCGAGACCGGCAAGGTCTTCGCCGAGGCCGACGTCGAGGTCAGCGAAACCGTGGACTTCGCGAACTACTACGCGGCGACATCCCGCGAACTGGACGCCGTGAGCGGCGCCGTGTTCGTGCCCTCGCGGGTGAGTGTGATCGCGCCGCCCTGGAACTTTCCGCTCGCGATCCCCGCCGGCGGGGTGCTCGCCGCGCTCGCCGCAGGCTCGGGCGTCGTGTTCAAGCCGGCGCCGCAGGCGCGGCGCTGTGCGGCCGTGATCGCCGATGCCCTGTGGGATGCGGGCGTGCCGCGCGAGGTGCTCGCGCTGGTCGACATCGACGAGGGCGAGCTGGGACAGCGCCTGATCACCCACGGCGCGGTCGATCGGGTTATCCTCACCGGCTCGTGGGAGACGGCGGCGCTGTTCCGCTCGTGGCGCCCCGACCTGCCGCTGCTCGCCGAGACGAGCGGCAAGAACGCCATGATCATCACGCCGTCGGCCGATCTCGACCTCGCCGCCGCCGACCTGATCAAGAGCGCGTTCGGCCACGCCGGGCAGAAGTGCTCGGCGGCGTCGCTCGCGATCCTGGTGGGCCCGGTCGCCCGGTCTCGTCGTTTCGCCCGGCAGCTCGTCGACGCGGCGCAGTCGCTGCGCATCGGCTCGCCCTCCGATCCGCTCGCCGAGATCGGTCCCCTCATCGAACCCCCGCACGGCAAGCTCGAGTGGGCCCTCACGACCCTCGGCGACGGGGAGCGCTGGATCGTCGAGCCGCGCGCGCTCGATGCCGAGCGCAGGTTCTGGACCCCCGGCATCCGCACCGGTGTCGAGGCGGGCTCGCGCTTTCACACCGAGGAGTTCTTCGGGCCCGTGCTCGGCATCATGCACGCGCGCTCGCTCGATCACGCGATCGACCTGCAGAATGCCGTCGACTACGGCCTGACCGCGGGGCTTTACACCCAGAGCCCCGACGAGCTCGAGCGGTGGCTGGCCCGGGTCGAGGCCGGCAACCTGTACGTCAACCGCGGCATCACCGGCGCCATCGTGCAGCGCCAGCCCTTCGGCGGCTGGAAGCGCTCGTCGGTGGGCGCCGGCTCTAAGGCGGGCGGACCCAACTATCTCGTGGGGCTCGGCACGTGGCGCCCCGCCGCGGGGACGCCGTCGTCGTCGCTGCATCTGCGCGGGCTCGACTCGCGCCTCACCGCCGTGATCGAGGCGGCGCAGGCGACGCTCGACTATCCGGGGTTCGACTGGCTGCGCCGCGCCGCGCTGTCGGACGCCGTCGTCTGGGACCGCGAGTTCGGACAGGTGCGCGACGTCTCGAGGCTCGGCATCGAGCGCAACCTGTTCCGCTACCGGCCGGTGCCGGTCGCCGTCCGCGCGACGGGGGATGCGGAGTGGCGTGCTGTGCTGCGCGTCGTGCTTGCCGGTGTGCGGGCCCGTTCGCGGTTCACCCTGAGCGCCCCGGTCGGTCTGCCGGCGCCCGTGCGCCGCGTACTCGGCGAGCTGGATGTGCCCGTGCACCTCGAGACCGACGCCGAGTGGCTCGAGCGGATGGCTGGGCGGTCGACGACGTTCCTGGATGCTGTGGCCGATGAGGCGGGGCCGCCCCGGCCGCCGCGCGTGCGTCTGGTCGGGGCGGCGGAATCCGTCTCCGCGCTGCGGTCATCGCTCGCGGAGGCGGTGGCCGGGGATCCCGATCTGGCCGTGTACGCCGACGAGGTGACGACGGCAGGTCGGGTCGAGCTGCTGCCGTTCCTGCGCGAGCAGTCGATCACGATCACGGCGCACCGCTTCGGCAATCCCGACACGTGGAGCGCCGACGTCATCTGAACGCCCTGTGCGATGTGGTGGGTGGGATACAACGTTGTAGGTAGGGTGGTGGACGACGAAGGAGGCGCATGGCTGCGACACTGCACGACGTCGCACGGCTGGCCGGGGTGTCGATCAAGACCGTCTCCAACGTCATCAACGACTACCCGCACATCCGCGCCACGACGCGGAGCAAGGTCGAACAGGCCATCGCCGAGCTGGGTTACACCCCCAATCTCACGGCTCGCAACCTCCGATCGGGCAAGACGGGTGCGATCGCGCTGGCCGTCCCGGATCTCGCGCTGGCCTATTTCGCCGAACTCGCGGCCACGATCATCGCCGAGGCCGAGCGCGCCGGTGTGGTCGTCCTCGTCGAGCAGACCGGTGGCGACCGCGAGCGCGAGGCTCAGCTGCTGCGCAGTCCGCGGCTGAAGCTCACGGACGGGGTCATCTTCAGCCCGCTGGGAATGGGACAGGACGACCGTGATCTGCTCGAGGTGTCGTACCCGCTCGTCATGCTGGGCGAACGCATCTTCGACGCTCCCGTCGACCATGTCACGATGCGCAACGTCGAGGCTGCCCGCGCGGCCACCGAGCATCTGCTCGCCTCCGGACGTCGGCGCATCGCCATCGTCGGAGCGCACGAGGGCGAGGTCATCGGCTCGGCCGGTCTGCGTCTGCGGGGCCATCGCGAGGCGCTCGACGCGGCGGGCATCCCGTGGGATGAGGACCTCATCGGGTACACGACGATGTGGCATCGCTCCAACGGCGCCCGCACGATGCGTGAGCTGCTCGATCGCGGGGTGCCGTTCGACGCGGTCTTCGGCCTGAACGACACGCTGGCCCTCGGCGCCATGCGCGTGCTCCAGGAGGCCGGGATCCATGTTCCGGATGATGTCGCGGTGATCGGCTGGGACGACCTGGACGAGGCGCAGTACTCGATCCCGTCGCTGTCGACCGTCGATCCGGGCCAGGAGTGGATCGCCGCGACGGCTGTCTCGACGCTCCTCGACCGCATCGCCGGACGCGAGAGCGGACCGCCGCGTCTGCTCCTCGCCGACTACCGCGTCGTCGCGCGCGAATCCGCTCCCGCACCCGCGTGAGCCGGCCGCACCCTCCGCGCGCGGATTGGTGCTTGACACCGCGGGACGGGTGCATGAATATGTGTCTACAACGTTTACTTTCCAACGTTGGAAACTGTGGCTCGACGAAGAGTGCTTCTTCTTCCGGTCACGCATCGTCTCCGTAAGACATAGGTGTCCGCACCGCGAGAGGAAGCACACAGCCCATGAAGTCGAAACTCATCGCCGGTCTCGGCGTCAGCGCCGTCACCGCCGCCGCGCTCACCGGATGCGCCGCATCCGGTGGATCCGCCGAGTCGTGCACGAACGAGATCCTCAACGAGGAGGCCACCCAGGTCAGCGTCTGGGCCTGGTACCCCGCGTTCGATCAGGTCGTCGACCTGTTCAACGAGACCCACGACGACATCCAGATCTGCTGGACCAACGCCGGGCAGGGCAACGACCAGTACACGAAGTTCTCCACGGCGATCGAGTCCGGATCGGGTGCACCCGATGTCATCATGCTCGAGGCCGAGGTGCTCTCGAGCTTCAGCATCCGCGACGCGCTCGTCGACCTGAGCGAGTACGGCGCCGCAGATGTTCAGGGCGACTACACCGAGGGAGCGTGGAAGGACGTCTCCAGCGGCGACGCGGTCTACGCCATCCCGGTCGACGGCGGCCCGATGGGGATGCTGTATCGCGAAGACATCCTCACCGAGCACGGCATCCCCGTGCCCACGACCTGGGACGAGTTCGCATCGGCGGCCGAGGCGCTCCAGGCCGCCGGCGCCCCGGGCGTGCTGGCGAACTTCCCCCCGAACGGTCGGGCCTACACCCAGGCGCTGTTCGCGCAGGCCGGATCGGTGCCCTTCGAGTACGACAGCGCCAGCCCGCAGGAGATCGGCATCGACGTCGCCGATCAGGGATCCAAGGACGTGCTGGCGTACTGGGAGGATCTGAGCTCACGCGGCCTGATCGCCGTGGACGAGGCCTTCACCGCCGACTACAACACCAAGCTCGTCGACGGGACATACGCGATCTACGTCGCGGCCGCCTGGGGCCCGGGATACCTGCAGGGCCTCGAGGGCTCGGACGAGAGTGCCGTCTGGCGCGCCGCGCCCGTGCCGCAGTGGGATGCGGCCGATCCGGTGCAGATCAACTGGGGCGGCTCGACCTTCGCCGTCACCTCCCAGGCCGATGACCCGGAGGCGGCGGCCACCGTCGCCAAGGAGGTCTTCGGCACCGAAGAGGCGTGGAAGATCGGCATCGAGGAGGCCGCGCTGTTCCCGCTGTGGACGCCGATCCTCGAGTCCGACTACTTCCGCGACCTCGAGTACCCGTTCTTCGGCGGTCAGCAGATCAACAAGGACGTCTTCCTGCCCGCGGCGGCCGGCTACGCCGGGTTCACCTTCAGCCCGTTCCAGAACTACGCGTACGACCAGCTGCAGGAGGAGGTGACCGCGGTCGTCGTGGACGGCGACAAGAGCGCCGAGCAGGCCCTCGACGACCTCCAGGCCACACTCGAGCAGTACGCGACCGAGCAGGGCTTCGAGCTCATCGGCTGAGCGTGTGGGGCCGGTCTCGGCCGGCCCCACACCCCCGACACGACACGCAGAAAGCGACCTCCCATGACCGCCACCGCCCTCGCGCCCGCTCCGGCCCGCCGCCGCAGCGCGATCGAGCGCCGCCAGCGCATCGGCTGGCTGTTCGTCGCGCCGTTCCTCGTGGTCTTCGCGGCCTTCCTGGTCTTTCCCCTCGCCTACGCGTTCGGGATGAGCTTGTTCAGCTCGACCCTCGCCACCGGCACCCGGTTCGTCGGGATCGACAACTACCTGAAGGCCTTCACCGACCCGCTGTTCCTCGGCGGGCTCGGACGGGTCGCCCTCTACGCCCTGGTCATGATCCCGGCGCAGCTGCTGGTCGCGACCGTCGCGGCGCTCGTGCTCGACACGCTGGCGACGTGGGTGTCCAAGCTCTCGCGCCTGCTGATCTTCGCCCCCTACGCGATCCCGGTCGTCATCGGCGCACTGATGTGGAGCTTCCTCTACAGCCCGCGCTTCGGTCCGGCCGGCACCATCTTCGGGGCGTTCGGCCTCGAGGCGCCGAACTTCCTGTCGTCCGACTCGATCTTCTTCAGCCTCGTCAACATCGTCACGTGGCAGTGGGCCGGCTACTACATGATCGTCATCTACGCGGCGCTGCGGGCGATCGACCCCGCGATCTACGAGGCCGCCCGCATCGACGGCGCGTCGGGCTGGCAGATCGCGACGCGCATCAAAATCCCGATGATCTCGTCGTCGATGGTGATGGTGATCACGTTCGCCATCATCGGAACGCTGCAGTTCTTCACGGAGCCGACGGTGCTGCGCAGCGTCGCCTCCGGGGCCCTGC
>NZ_QFPF01000178.1 GCF_003248605.1 Microbacterium sp. | reverse complement strand
CGCTTGTGGGTGCGCATCTCGAAGTGCTCGCGGCTGTCCTTGTACTTGTGGGGCGACCGGATGACGCACACGACGTTCTTCTCGGTCGGAAGGGGCACGGGGCCCACGACGGTCGCGCCCGCACGGGTCACGGTGTCGACGATCTTGCGCGCCGACGTGTCGATGACCTCGTGGTCATACGACTTCAGGCGAATGCGGATCTTCTGTCCCGCCATTGTCTGCTCACTCTCTTTCTGCGTCATACCTCTTCGGGCATCGGACGCACGGCGGCGCAGTTCTCCTGCGCCGGGCACATCTCCCGCTCTCGCGGGTTCTGCTGCACCACTGTTCTGATGTCACGCCGCATGCCGGAGCATCCGGTTTCCGTCGCCCTCGCACGCGTGCGAGCCTCCCGCGAGGGAAGTGCGTCGGATTGTGGTGTTCTGCTGCCTGCGGCCTAGGCTCTGCGCTGACGCGGCCTATGCACTGCCCTGGCAGTGATCCGGCACGCGCAGTACAGGCACGCCGGAATGTGGAACCTGAATAGTCTACGTGCAGCCCGGGCGTGTCGCAAATCGCGTCGCCCTGTCGGAGTGTCGCGCATCGGGTGCGCAGCACCACACCACGATCGATTCGGGCACCGCCTGGAACCCTCGAGCCTTGCGCGTGCGCCCAGCCGAAACCCTTCCGATACGTGACCCTTGTAGCATGTGCCCATGCGGGGGGCATCTGGGGACATGGACGACCGAACGAGCGACACGGCCGAGAGGGCGAGGTCCCGACGGCCGAAGCCGCCTCGATGGCTCCTCCCCGTCGCTGCCACCGTGGCCGGAGTGGCGCTCGTCGCCGCCGGGATCTGGACGCTCTCACCTCTGGCGGTGCGCGCCCAGTCGGATCCGGCGCCGACCGTCACGTCGATCGTGCCCATGATCACCTCGACCGTGCCCGCCGGAACATCGGCCGTGCTCGCCGGTCCCGGTATCGATCCCACCGGCCAGACCGTCTCCACCGACGGCGTCCGCGCGTTCATCGCCAGCCTGCCGGCAGAGGGTGTGCGGGCGATCGAGGTGCCGGCCGGCAGCGTCATCCAGTTGGACGGGACGATCGAGATCCCGGGCGACACGGTCCTGCGCGGCGGCGGCGAGCTGCGCTTCACGGCCGGTATCGAGAACGCGGCCGCCCTCAGCGTCATCGGAGACAACGTCGAGATCTCCGGGGTGACCCTGACGAACCCGAACGAACTCGGCACCGCCGAAGGCGACCGCAACTACGGCATCGAGATCAAGGCGTCCGATGTGCGGGTCCTCGGCAACCACATCGAGCTCTTCCAGAACGGCATCGCGGTGCGATACGGCGGCGAGTTCCACGACATCGTCATCGCCAACAACAGGGTCAAGGACGTCATCGGCGTCGGTGGTGGCCCGACGTCCCCCGAGAACCTCGGTGAAGACCGCGGTGACGGGATCGTCGTCTGGGGGGCTCAGGCGACGATCACGGGCAATATCGTCAACGCCAAAGAGGGCACCGATGCCCGGGTGGGCATCCACACCGAGAGCATCACCCTCGGCAACGAGGTCGATGCCCCGCACTCCGCATCGATGGTGACGATCTCGGGCAACGTCGTCTACGGGACCTTCCGCCGCTCGATCGTCAGCGAGAACGTCGCCCACACCACGATCACCGGAAACACGGTCGCGGACGCGACCTGGTGGAGCATCGCGGTGATCCTCCAGTCCCACGACAGCGTCGTCAGCGGCAACACCGTCCTCTACACCCGCACGGCGGACGACAACCAGGGGCAGAATTACGATCCGCGACGCGCTCCGATCATGATCTACGGCGGTGTGGAGCGCGCACAGGTCACCGACAACTCGCTCGTGGTCAAACCCGGTGCTTCGGCACGCGCCT
>NZ_QFPF01000133.1 GCF_003248605.1 Microbacterium sp. | reverse complement strand
AAGAGAACATCGACAACGAGAAGTACGAGTACAAGCTGCGCGACTGGGACGCCGCCGAGTCGCACGGCGACTCGCTCGCGCCCTACCTGCGTCTGCTCAATCGCGTGCGGCGCGCGCACCCGGCCCTCGGCCAGCTGCGCAACTTCAGCGCGCACTGGAGCGACGACGACGCGGTGCTGGTCTACTCCAAGCACCTCGATGCCGCGCTCTCCCCCACGGGCGAGTCCGACACCATCCTGGTCGTGGCCAACGTCGATCCGCATTCGGCGCGCGAGACCACGATCCATCTCGACACCCGCATCTGGGGAGTCACCCCGGGCGAGCCCTTCGAGGTCGAAGACCTCGTCACGGGCGAGGTATGGACGTGGAGCGACCACAACTATGTGCGCCTCGACGCTTTCGTCGAGCCGGTGCACATCCTGCACGTGAGGAGCACACGATGACCGTGACCGACGAAGACATCGACCTGGTGGCCACCGGGTCGCACTACGCCCCCCACGGGGTGCTCGGCGCCCACTCCGTGACGGATGACCGGGGCACCGTCTCGACGACGATCCGCGTTCGCCGGCCTCTCGCGGAGACCGTGACGGTCGTTCTGGACGACGACAGCGCCGTGACTCTGCGTCACGTGCGCAGCGGGGTGTGGGAGGGCGCGCACCGCGGGCCCATGCGGCCGTATCGCATCGATGCGACGTACGAGGGCGCGCCGGTGTGGAGCGCCGAGGACCCGTACCGCTTCGCGCCCGCGATCGGCGAACTCGACCTGCACCTGATCGCCGAGGGCCGACACGAGGAGCTATGGCGCGTGATGGGTGCGCACCTCCGGGTTCTCCAGGGCGTTCAGGGCACCGCGTTCACCGTGTGGGCTCCGGATGCGCGCGCGGTGCGCGTGGTCGGCGATTTCAACAGCTGGGACGGCCAGGGCCACCCCATGCGGTCGATGGGCTCGAGCGGCGTGTGGGAGCTCTTCGTCCCCGGCGTCGGAGAGGGCTCCGCATACAAGTTCGAACTGCTCACCAAACAGGGTCCGTGGGTGACCAAGGCCGACCCGATGGCGCGCTGGGCCGAGGTGCCGCCGGCGACGGCCTCCGTGGTCACCAAGGCCCGCCATGCGTGGGGCGACGACGCGTGGATGACCGCCCGCGCGCGCGTCAACCCGCAGCACCGCCCCATGTCTGTGTACGAGGTGCACCTGGGGTCGTGGCGGCCGGGCCTGTCGTACCGGGATGCCGCCGACCAGCTGATCGGCCACGTGCAGTCCCTCGGATTCACCCACGTCGAATTCCTCCCCCTCGCCGAGCATCCCTTCGGCGGATCGTGGGGCTACCAGGTCACGGGCTATTACGCCCCCACGAGCCGCTACGGCACCCCCGACGACCTGCGTCACCTGATCGATCGCCTGCACCAGGCCGGCATCGGCGTGATCATGGACTGGGTGCCGGGACACTTTCCCAAGGACGATTTCGCGCTGGCCCGCTTCGACGGGCAGGCGCTGTACGAGCACCCCGATCCCCGCCGCGGAGAACACCGCGACTGGGGCACCTACATCTTCGACTATGGCCGGCGCGAGGTGCGCAACTTCCTCGTCGCGAACGCCCTGTACTGGTTCGAGGAGTTCCACGTCGACGGACTGCGCGTCGATGCGGTCGCCTCGATGCTCTACCTGGACTACTCGAGGGAGGAGGGCGACTGGGTTCCCAACGTGCACGGCGGGCGTGAGAACCTCGAGGCGATCTCCTTCTTGCAGGAGGTCAACGCCACCGCGTACAAGCGTTACCCGGGGATCGCGATGATCGCGGAGGAGTCCACGAGCTTCCCCGGCGTGACAGCGCCCACCGACCACGCGGGCCTGGGCTTCGGCTTCAAGTGGAACATGGGCTGGATGAACGACTCGCTCGTGTACTTCGGGCGGGACCCCATGTACCGGGCGCACCACGAGGGCGAGATCACGTTCACGTTCGTGTACTCCTTCAGCGAGAAGTACATGCTGCCCATCAGCCACGACGAGGTCGTGCACGGCAAGGGGTCCCTCCTCGCACGCATGCCGGGTGACCACTGGCAGAAGCTCGCCAACGCCCGTGCCTTCCTCGCCTTCCAGTGGGGCCACCCGGGCAAGCAGCTGCTGTTCATGGGCCAGGAGTTCGGTCAGCTCTCCGAGTGGTCCGAGGGCCGGGGCCTGGATTGGTGGATGCTGGACCAGCCCTCGCACGCGCAGTTGCAGGCGTTCGTGTCGAACCTCAACGCCGTCTACCGCGACAACGCCCCGCTGTGGGCGCGCGATGGCGACGGCTCCGCGTTCTCGAGGATCTGGGGCCCGCACCACAACCCCAATGTCGTCGCGTTCGCCCGGCGGGACGGGCACGGCAACACGGTCGCCGTCATCTGCAACTTCTCCGGCGTTCCCGTGCACGGCTTCGAACTCGACATGCCCGAGCGCGGCGTCTGGGAGGAGATCCTCAACTCCGACGCGGCGGAGTTCGGCGGGTCGGGAGTGGGCAACCTGGGCATGGTGCACGCGAGCGATCGCGGCTCGGACGCCCGGGCCCGGGCATCCCTCGTTCTGCCGCCGCTCGGCGTGCTGTGGCTGCGCCACGCACCCGAGGCGCACGTGCCTTCCCCGACGCAGGGCTGACACGATGCGGGGGCGCCGACCCGCCCCCGCATCGATCGGCGTTCAGAACAGAAGCGAAGCCAGTCGCGTCCGCGCCTGGAGCACCCGTGGGTCGGCGTCGCCGACAACGCCGAACAGTTCGAGCAGACGCTCGCGCACGACGCCCCGCTCTTCGGGGGCGAGCGCGGCGAACAGCTCCAGCAGCCGGCCGAAGGCGTCCTCGACGTGACCGCCGGCGACATCCAGATCGGCGACGACGAACTGCGGTTCGACCTCGAGCGGGGCCGCGGCCGCGGCCTGCCGCGCCTGCTGCAGGTCGACCCCCTGCACCCGGTCGAGCAGACGCACCTGCCCGAGGCCTGCGCGGGCCTCGTCATCGCGGGGGTTCTCCGCGAGGGCCTTCTCGTACGCAACGATCGCTCGCGCGTAGTCCCCCTCTTCGATCGCCGCGAACGCCTCGGCGTGCAGCGGCGGCATCGGCGGCTCGGACTCTTCGCCGGTGTCCTCCGGCGCACCCTCGACCTGAACCGTGCCGGTCACCCCGTTCTGCGCCGCGACTTGGAGCAACTGGGCGAAGACCTCCCGCACCTGCTGTTCGGGCACGGCACCGGTGAACAGCGGCACCGGCTGTCCGCCCACCAGCGCGACCACCATGGGGATCGACTGCGCACGGAATGCCTGGGCGAGCTGCGGGTTGGCGTCGACGTCGACCTTCGCGAGCACGACCCGACCGGCGAGCTCGGTGACGACTCGCTCGAGCGCCGGGCTGAGCTGCTTGCACGGGCCGCACCACTCCGCCCACAGGTCGACGACGACCGGCACGCGCTGCGAGAGCTCGAGGATCGCGGGGAAGGTCGCATCGGTGACATCCAGCACGAGGGACGGCACGCGGGGGGCGTCTGTTGCCGCGGGAGCGGGTGCGGCCTCGGCGGCACCCGCCGTGGGAGATGCCGGCTGCTGCGGACGGTTGCGCAGGGTGGACAGGTCTACGGCGCCGCGCATGACGGCTCCGGGGGCGGCATTCTGACTCACTGGATGACTCCCGCACTGAGGATGTTGGAGGCGTAGCCGAGCAGTTGGATCTGCCCGCCGTCGGCCTGGTTGGGCACATAGAAGAAGAGCTGGTCGGAGAAGTTGGTCTGGAATCCCGCCGGCGAGGTGCTCGTACCCGCGAGGGCCTCCACGGTCGGGTTGCCGTCGAGACGGATCACCGCGTCGCTGTTGGTCGCGCGCACGGTGTCGGTGTCGGTGACGCTCACGGCCACGATCGCCCCGGATTCGAGGGTGGCCAGTGCCACCGGCTCGTACGCGCCGGCCGATGACGAGAAGGTGAGGCTGCCCGTCTCGGCGCCCGTCTGGTTGAACGTCTCGAGCCTGCTGCGACGATCCTCCGCGATGCGCACGCGGAACTGGTCGCCCTCCTCTTGGAAGAGATCGAAGCTCTCACTGTTCTCGCCGTTGTTGAGCACGTCGGCGTAGGCGGCCGCGATGTCCTGGGGAGGAACGACGAGGAAGGAGGAGTCCGGCGGCACGAGCGTCGCGCCGATGGTCGAGGGTGCGACCCCACCGGGGAACTCGGCCGCCGCGGCGAGGTTGGCGAGGTAGGTCACCTTGTACGGCGACCACGCGTCCTCCTGGGTCATCACGGCGATCGTCGGGGCTGCGGCGTCGTCGGCGTCATCCGCCACGACCGTCATGAACGTGCGCGGCCAGCCGTCGAACGCCTGTGGCAGCACGATCTGCAGCGGATCGGTGGGGATCGGCGAGAGCGGCGCGTGATCTGCCACGCTCTCTCGGATCGTGTAGTTGGCCTTGCGCTCATCGAGGACCGCTCCGGCCAGCCGCGTGGCGGCGAGCTCTTCGTCTCCCGCCGCGTCCGCATCCGCGACGGTCTGCGCGATACGCGTGAGGATGCGCTGAGCCTGGGTCTCGGTGACGGCCGGCTGCTGCTGGTTCTCGGCGGCGAGGACTGTGGATGTGGGACTCGGCGTGGGCGTGGGGCCCAGCTGCGGCCATGCCTCGGCCGAGCATCCCGAGAAGGCGAGCGTGGCCACCGTCACGATCGGGAGGGCCACGAACGCCCGACCGCGCGAGATCCCGCGGCGTCCGGCGGGTGCCGCGGTGATGACGCCCTTCTTCTCGCCGTCGGGGATGGTCTCGAGCGGCTGCGTCTCGGGCAGCGGCGGCAGGCCCTTGCGCCGGGGGCCGCGGGAGCGGCGGACGTGCCGCACGCCGAGGATGTAGAGGAAGACGCCCAGAGCCATCATGATTCCGCCCGCGACGATGAGCGGACCCGCCCACGGGGTGGAGTTGTTCACCGGCCACGACACCTCGACCGTCCCGGGCGCGGCGGCGGTGCCGTCGGCCGCGAGCAGAACACTCATGTCGGCCGGAAGCTGCAGACGCGCCGTCAGCGTGTCGGTGTCGGTGAACTCATCGAGCCACAGATCGGACCCCGCGGGGTTGCGGTTGACGGGCGCCGTGTCCGCGCCCTCCGCGGGCTGCTCGCCCTCCGCGGGCTGCTCCGCGGCGTCGGCGGATTCTTCTGCAACCTCGGGCTCGACGACACGGCTGACGATGTCGCCGTCGGCATCCAGTGTCACGACGTTGTACTCGACGTCGGAGAGCCAGGCGCCCAGATCGGCGGTGCGACCGTAGGCCGCGAAGAGCTCACCCTCGCCCTCGGCGGTCAGGGTCTGCGCCCCCGGCATGCTGGCCAGGACTGCACCGTCGAGCAGCGTGAACGGCAGCGGCTGATCGACGGAGACCGCCACCTCCGTCGTCCTCGGCCCGAGGAACACCGTCCTCTGGGCGATGCCGGTGACGATCAGCAGCGCGGCCAGAACGAACGCCGCGACGGCCCACACGAAACGCAAAGATCGAACTCCTTCATCGACGCGCCACCCGTAGGGCGCGGAATCGGACGTTCCAGCCTACCGAAGACGACCTGAATGTCAGCCCCGAGCGAGTGGCGCGCGGCTTCGCGATCGCGGAGCCGTATTCTGACGACACCGCTCGCGTCGGCTCGAGCGGCGGCAGGAGAGCCCATGAAGATCCAGAACCCCTTCCGCGTCGCCTTCGTCGCGACGCTCGGCGTGGGCCTGGGCATCGTCCTCATCTCGAGCGTCGAGACGCTCTCGACGATCCTGCTCTAC
>NZ_QFPF01000051.1 GCF_003248605.1 Microbacterium sp. | reverse complement strand
GCGTCGAGGATCTCGTTCTGCAGACGCTCGGTCATCGTCTTCTCACGACGGCCCTTCGCGTAGCTGACGAGCCAGCGCAGCGCGAGCGTGTTCGCGCGGTGCGGCTTGACCTCGACCGGCACCTGGTAGGTCGAACCGCCGACGCGGCGGCTGCGCACCTCGAGGGTGGGACGGACGTTGTCGAGAGCCTTCTTCAAGGTGGCGACGGCGTCCTGGCTGTTCTTGGCCTCCACGCCGCGCAGCGCGTCGTACACGATCGACTCGGCGAGCGACTTCTTGCCGTCGACGAGGATCTTGTTCACGAGCTGGGTGACGATGGGGGCGCCGTAGACCGGGTCGTTGACGACGGGGCGCTTCGGGGCGGGACCCTTGCGAGGCATGGTGCTTAACCCTTCTTCGCGCCGTAGCGGCTACGAGCCTGCTTACGGTTCTTGACGGCCTGGGTGTCGAGTGCACCGCGGACGATCTTGTAGCGGACACCGGGCAGGTCTTTCACACGACCGCCGCGGACGAGCACCATCGAGTGCTCCTGCAGGTTGTGGCCCTCACCGGGGATGTAGGCGGTGACCTCGGTGCCGTTGGAGAGCTTGACACGGGCGACCTTGCGCATCGCCGAGTTGGGCTTCTTGGGCGTGGTGGTGTAGACGCGCGTGCAGACGCCGCGCTGCTGCGGGTTCGCCTTGAGGGCGGGCGCCTTGGTCTTGGTGACCTTGGGCGAGCGACCCTTGCGAACCAACTGCTGAATGGTTGGCACAGATTCTCCTTGTTGTGCTGCACGGTGACAGCGTTCGTGTTCTCCCCCCGATGGCCGCGGATCATGTCGATCCGTGTCGCATCGGGTTCACGTAGACCCGCCCACGCGAAAGGATGAGTGACGCGTGTTGTGTTGGGTATGCCGTGGGGGTGGCCTGTTCGCAGGCCCTTTCCCGAAGATGTGCCGCTCGCACCCGGCGTCAGCGCCGGGGCGCGTCAGCAGGCACGCGTGAGCGCACACTCTCTCATGATACGCGTGCCGGGCGAGGCGGTCAAACGTGCGTGCAGTCGCCCGCACCGGCCGCTAGGGACTCCAGAGGTAGAGCAGCGCGAAGAGCACGGTGCCGGAGAGCACGACGGCCCCGCCCGCGGCGGCGAGGACGAGCCACAACCGCGCTCTGGCGGTCGCGCGCATCAACTGCTCCTGCCGTCGACCGTCGAAGGGCGGCTGCGGGTGCCGGGCGGCCACCGCGCCGCGGTCGGCCATGACCGGGGTGGCGGCGCGGGCGCCGAACGGATCCACGACAGGAGCGTCGGGCACGTGCGCGACGCGCACGGGCGGCCGTTCCGCCCCGTTCGCGGGCTCGCCTCGCAGAGGCTCGGGCCGACCTGCCTGCGCGCGGCGACGGGCCGCGCGGTGTGCCGCGATCGTGTCGCTCGTCGGCGGTGCGTCATCCTCGTCCTCCGCCGCCCGCCGAGGTCCCGGCCGGCCTCCTCGCGGGGCCCGGAGAGTGGTGTCGTCGATCTCGCGGTCGTCTCCGGCCGACTCTGCGAGCCGCACGTCGTCCGGCGTCCCTCCGCTTTGGCCGACGTCGCCGCTCACTCGCCCTCCCGCCGCACCTGCAGTTCGGCGTCCCCGAGGAGGAACCGGGCGCTCAGCCGCTCCGAGACCCCCGGCGCGGCGTCGACCTCGGCGCCATCGGCGCCGATGAGAATCACCCCGTTCGTCGAGTCGAGATCGATCACGCGCCACCCCTCGGCGCCGAGCTCGAGTCGCGCGTGGGTCTTGGACACCGTCCGGGTCTCATCCGAGATCGGGACGAGCTGAGCCTCGGGGAACGCCTGATCCGGGGTCGGGCGGCGACCGAGGATCACGGTGTCACTCGTGAGGGGAACGGGCGCACCGAGCGGCGGCACGAGCGTCCAGGCCGTGCGACGACGCACGGCGACGAAGGTCTCGTCGAACGCGTCGTCGTCGGGGATCTCGGGCGCGGCATGCTGAGCCGACACCGAGGCGCGCGCCGATCTCGGCGAGCCGAGGGTGGGAGCGCCTGCGACCGCGGAGACCTCCGCGGACGTCTCGTAGTGAGGCTCGGAGCCGTCGGGCACGGTCAGCCGCAGGGCTCCCGGACCGGCGGTCGTCACGGCCGGCGGAGCCCAGGGATCGGAGGCCGGGGATGGGGCCGGGGGCGGGGGCGGGGTGCCGGCGGGCAGCGGCGCGACGCCCCCGCCGTCACCGATGTCGTCCTCACCGACGCCCGGTACCGCCCGGATGGGCGCGGCAGGGGGTGTCGGCGCCTGCGGGACGTTCCGGCCCTGCACAGGGAAGGTCTGGGTGAACGGAGCGCGGCTCTCGAATCCCGGCACGCGTGCGCCGTCGTCGGTCTCCCGCATGGTCGAGCGGAAGGCTGCCGCCGTCGGCGGGGCGGGGGCGGCCGGCGCAGATTCGACTCCAGGCGGGCTGGTTGCCGGCACCACCGAAGGAAAGCCTCCGGTCGGGGCCGGCGGGCGCGGCGGCACCTCGGGGCCGCCGGCCGCGCCGTGCGCGCCGAACACCGACGAGGCGGGCAGCCGGCTCGCGTAGGGCGTGGCGATCCGCTCGTCGAGCTCCGCGGGGATGCCGCGGCGGAGCGGGCCGGCCACGGTCGTCGTATCGGAGCCGATCCATCTCGCGGCCCCCCAGCCGAGAACGCTCGACCAGACGGGGAACACGAGCGCCGCCACGACGGTCATGCCCGATCCGTACCCGAAGGCCCGCCCGATGCGGTGGCAAGCGACCACCATGGTCGCGTACAGCGCGATCCACCCGAGAACGGGAACGAGGGCGAGAAGCACGAACCACGCCGTGAAGCCGCCGAGCCGGAGCACCACCGCGGCGTTGAGGAAGGGCACCCACGCCTGCCAGCCCTCCTCCCCCGCCTTTCGGAAGACGGCGGACAGGCTCAGCGCGGTCCAGACGTAGATCGCCAGAGAGACCAGGACGGAGGGAAGTGCGGTGACCAGGAGCGGGGAGTCGTTCATGTTGAGCGCGTGTCGCCCTTCGGGCGCCGCGTCCTCCTCTCGTGATGTCGTGTGGCGCCCGGTCGGGCGTCTGTGTTCCGGGATGCGAGAGCCTGGGTGAAGGATCTCAACGATACGGCCGCACGCGCCCGCTGCCACAGGCTTCGTCCGAGGACGAGCGCGCGGCGCTCATCCTCGACGATCCGCCAGAACTCGTCGACGTCGGACTCGGGCACGGCGGCCCCCGCGAAGACCGCACGGTCGGCGCGCTCCGCGAGCACGGTGGCCTGCGGCGTCGCGTAGACCACCGCCTGCTCACTCCTCGTCCGCGCCGCAGGCGCGGGGAGGCCCCGGTCCACGGCGGCATCGACGTACTCGTCCCAGCCGCCGATGATCGACCGCGCGCCGTCTGCCTCGTGCCGCCGCCGGCGACGGCGGAGCACCTTGGCGACGAGGATGACGATGAGGGGACCGGCGATCAGTCCGAGCGCGGCGACGACGATCCCGATCGTGCGCACTACGCGCCAGAGCGCCGTGAGATCGAGGGGACCCGTGTCATCCGTGTCCTCGGGGGATGCGGCGTCCTGCTGGACCGGGTCGGGAGGCACGACCTCGTCGGCGGTCTCGGGCCGCACCTCGGTCGCGTTCTCCGGGTCGCGCTGCCGGGTCAGATCCGCGTCGGGGGCGATCGCGCTCTGCGGGGTCGCATCCAGGGCGACCCACTCGCCGCGGGCCGCTTCGACCTCGGTCCACACGGCGATGTCGGACCCGCGGCAGATCCCGTCCTCGCACGCGGCCAGACCGTCGGCATCGGGGCCGAGGCGTGCCCCGACGACCACGCGAGCGGCGAATCCCAGCTCGCGCGCGATCAGCGCGGCGGCGACGGCGAACTGCTCGTCGTCGCCGATCGCTGCGACGAGCGATCCGCCGTCGGCGTCCGCCTCCCTCTGCAGCAGAGCGCGGAACATCGCGTCGATCCGGGCGAGCGAGTGACCCGAGGCACTCGGGTGGAACACGTAGCCCTCGAGGCCGGACATCCAGGCCGGTGGGGCGGCGGGGTCGATCGACACGGCGTGACTGAGGTACCCCCGCTCACGCAGCAGTGCGATGAGCGACTCGAGCGCCGCCCCGCCCGTCCCCTCGACGTGGGTCGCCACCCACTCGCGGAGCGACTCGGGCGCCTCGACACCCGCGCTGGCCGACGCCGACCCGTCGACACCGGCCAGCGACCGCGGCGTCGGCTCGACGGCATCCAGCACGTACCCGTCGCCGGCGGCGACACCGCCCTCCGCGACCTGGACTCCCGCCTGCAGGTCGGCGCTGTAGTAGAACGAGTCGGCGAGGGCGAGCGAGCGCCCGCCCTCGAAGTCGACGGACGCTGTGGCCCCGACGGTCGGCAGCCAGATGCCCTCGAGATCGGCGATCTGCACGCCGGCGCGAACCCGCTCACCCGGTCCGGCATCGAGCGCGGACGGCACGCGCACGAACCGACCGCCCCCGACCGGCCCCGCCGGGTCGACGACGCGGTACACCTCGCCGTCGTAGTGGGACAGCGTCGCGATGCGGACGCGCTGCGCGCTCCCCTCGAGGTCGTCCACCCGGAAGAGCTCGCGGTCCACACGATCGGCGTCGAAGTTGGACCGGTACAGCGTGAGCGGGCTGGTGGCCCGAGAGAGCGCGATATCGGGCCCGACGCCGCTGCGCAGGACCGTGCGGTCCACCCCCTGGGCGATCGCGGGGGTGACGAGCGCGCCGACGGTCACGGCAGCGAGGATCATCGCGCCGCCGAGCGCCAGACGTCGCGTCTCGGATCCCCCGCGGCGGCGGGTGAGGCGCACACCCGTCGCCGTCGCCGCGCGGCGGAGGCTGCGCGCGCGCTCGTCGGAGGACTGCCATGCAAGCCAGATCAGGCTGGCGACGAGTCCGGTCGCGCCGATGGCGGTCTCGAGGGGCGCGGGTATCGAGATGCCCGCGAGCTCGATCGGCGCGCTGACCACGGTGCGACCGAAGAGCAGCCCGAAGGCGAGCATCCCGATCGCGATGAGCACGGCGAGGCCGGATGTCGGGGGTCGCCGCCACGCGAGCAGCAGGCCCGTGGGCACCCCGATCAGGAACACCAGCAGCGCCGGCACGAGCAGGTTGCGGTAGTCGCCCGCCGGCAGTGGGATGGTCAGCAGGTCCTTCCACGCGGTGATCGCCCCGCGCAGCACCTCCGCCAGCCCCGCCGGCCAGTCCCCCGGCGAACCCCGTCGGCCCGGCACCGCGAGGGGAACTCCGAGCAGGAGCACCGCGCCGCCGACCGCCGCCGCGACGATCCACGCGGGCCAGCGCAGAGCCTGTGCGGTTCCCGCGATGGCCGCGCCGACGACGACGGCGACGACCACCAGCAGGACGAAGGCCGAGGAGCGATAGATCGGCCAGGCGGCGAGGGCCGCCAGGAGCGTGACCACCGCCATGTAGCAGCTGCCGGCGACGAGGCGCCTGGTCGAGTGCGGGTGCTTCACGCGACCGCTCCCCGCAGCATCAGGCCGGCGAGGTCCTCGAGTACCCCGATCGTGAGCACCGCCGCGCCGCCGCTGGTCTGCACGCGGGGGTGGGCGCGCTCGTCGCAGACCACCTCGATCACGGCGGTGTCGGCGGGGAAGGCCAGGGCGGCCCGGCGGCGCTCCGGCACGGCGACCTGCGAGCCGCAGACGATGATCGCGATCGACAGGGCCGGCTTGGACTCGGCCGTCAGGCGGCACACGCCGGCGAGACTCATCGTGTCGGTGTAGGTGCGCACGCTGCAGAACCCGTCCAGGAGGGCACGGGGCGAGGACGCCTGGATGTCCTGGATCGCCCGCAGCCGACCGCTCACCGCCCGCGGCACCTCGGCGCCGGTGACGACGTCGAGGTCGCGTCCGTCGCGGACGGCCTGCGCCCCCAGCGAGGCCGCCGCGCTGACGGCGAGCTCGAACTCGTCCTCGTCGGCGTACTCCAGCACGTCCACCCCCAGCACGATCGCCATGCGGGATCGGCGGGACTCCTCGAACTGGCGCACCATGAGCCGACCTGTCTTGGCTGTGGACTTCCAGTGGATCTGACGGCGGGTGTCGCCGGCGGCGTATTCGCGGATCGCGTGGAACGACATGTCGGCATCCACCAAGCGCCGCGTGGGGTGACCCTCGAGGTCGCGGATGAGACCGGCGCTGGTGGAGGGCACGGCCGCGGTCCGGGGGTGGACGTACAGCCGGTGCACGTCGTCCCAGGCGTGCTCGCGACGCATCAGTCCGATGGGGTCGGTGCGCACGGCGGTGGGCGGGCCGACCGGGATGATCCCGCGACGGGGCGCCGGGATGGTCAGCGGCTGCGCGACCACGTGTCCCGCACGCATGAGCGGCACCCCGAGCTCGAGGAGCCCGTCGCCCACCGGAAGATCGAGACGCCCGGGCAGCGTGGCACGCCGCCCACGGTTGCGCACGACGATCTGCCCCTCGACGGCGTCGCCGGCCACGATCCGCTCGTGCTCGAGCTCGACCAGGACATCGTAGGCGCGCGCGCCGAAGAGGAACGGGACGGAGAGCGCGAGCAGCGCGATCGACACGATCGCGGCGACGATCCACTCGACCCAGCCGAAGACGACGCCGGTGACGAGCCCGATCGTGGCACCCGTCACGACGAGCCATCCCGCCGGCGTGATGGTCTGCGCCGTGCGCTCCGCCGCCGAGGCCACGGTGCCGCGGACGCCGCGCCAGGCGCCCGCCCACCAGACGACGGCGCCCACGAGCTTCTGCCCGCGTGCCGTGGTGGTCACGCGGGTGCGGGTCGCCGACGCCGAGGCGGTCGTGGTGCGCGTCAGGCGCACGTCGGGAGGCAGGGTCATCCGGCGTCGCGTCTGGTCGGGGGCGGCACGTCGAGCAGCACCTGTCCGATGACCGCCTCGGAGGTCACTCCGTCGAACTCGGCCTCGGGGTGCAGGATGAGCCGATGGGCGAGCACCGCCACGGCGAGGGATTTCACATCATCGGGCGTCGCGTAGGTGCGTCCCTGCGACGCGGCCCGCGTCTTCGCCGCGTGCGTGAGGGCGAGAGCGCCACGGATGCTGACACCCAGCCGCACCTGATCGGCCGAGCGGGTCGAGTCCACGATCCGGGCGATGTAGTCGAGCACGAGCGCATCGGTGAAGACATCCCGCGCCAGATCCTGCATGCCCACCAGAGCCTGCGGCGCGATCACCGGCGCGAGGTCGTCGATGCGGACGGCGGCGCCGTCGAGGATGCGCACCGTGGCGGCGTGGTCGGGATACCCGAGGGAGGCCTTCATCAGGAACCGGTCGAGCTGGGCTTCGGGCAGACGGTAGGTCCCGGCCTGCTCCACGGGGTTCTGGGTCGCGATCACGAGAAAGGGCACTCCGACGGGTCGGCTGACGCCGTCGACGGTGACCCGGCCCTCTTCCATGACCTCGAGCAGCGCGGACTGCGTCTTCGGGCTCGCGCGGTTGATCTCGTCGGCGAGGACGATGTTGGCGAACACGGGACCGGCGTGGAACTCGAACGCCCCGGTCTTCTGGTCGTACACGGTGATTCCGGTGATGTCACCCGGCAGCAGGTCGGGCGTGAACTGAATGCGCGTATTGGTGCCCTGCACCGACTGCGCCAGAGCACGCGCGAGCGATGTCTTGCCGGTGCCCGGCACGTCCTCGAGGAGCACGTGGCCCTCGCTGAGGAGGGCCGTCAGCACGAGCTCGATGACGTGTCGCTTGCCGAGGATGGCGAGCTCGATGTTGTCGGCGATCTGCGAGAAGGTCTGCGCGAACCAGGTGGCCTGTTCCTGGGAGAGGGTCATCGGAGCGTGTCCTTCGGAAGCGGGGCGGATGCGGTCATGATCACGGGGTGCTCTCCTCCGGAAGGGCCGGGGTCTCGTGCTCGGGCTCCGGCTCGGGCTCCGGCTCGGGCGGCGGCGGCGCGGGATTGTTCGGGTCGCAGCCGCCGCCGAACGATGCGGACGCGGCGTCGAGTCCCCACCCCTGCGCGCTCCAGTCGGCGGTGACGCCGATGTTCGACACGGACACCGCGCCGATCGGCACGACGCCCGTCGAGGCGTCGAAGGGCAGCGCCGCTCCCCCGGCGTCGCGGAACACCGCGCCCCCGAGCGCGAACGAGATCGCGGCCGCATCCCCCGACGAGTCGCCGCTGACCGCGAGGGGGCTGCCGCCGATGCAGGACGTGACGCTCCAGCGCGCCCAGATCTGGTAGGGCGCACTGCCGGCGCGCGGCGTCGCCGTCGCCCATCCGGTCGAGGTATCCCACAACCGGTGCGTGTAGCGGATCTCCAGGCCGGGGTTGCGGTCGAAGACGCCGGTGGGCGGACCCCCGCGGTACTCGACGACGTTGTTGTTGGGCACGGGCTCGGAGGAGGTGGGTCGATCCCGGATGATCCAGGTCGCCTGACGGTCGGTCACGACGGGGGTCGACGAGACGACGTAGGTGAAGCCTCGCGGTGCGTCGCCGCTCTGCACGGCGCGCACGGATGCCGCGGCCGAAGCCGTCCCGAACGTCCGGTCATCGATCACCGACGCGACGCACGCCGTGAAGCCGTACTCATCGCCGTCGGGGAGCCCGACGAACGCCTCGGTCGGATCGGACTGCGTCGGTTCGCAGTCCGATCCCGCGCGCACGATGCCGAACAGCAGAGACGAGCCGTCGCCTCCGCTGGATGCCGACGCCCGCGCGCGCACCGTCGTCGTGCCGTCGCCGGCCGACACCGCCTCGAGCGTCAGCTCGGCATCCCGGGGAGCCCCCACGCCGTTGGCCAGCGCCGTCACGGAGCCACCGGAGGTCGACCCCGGGAGCCCCGGGGGAACGGCGAATCGGGAATAGGGCGTGACGGTGACGGGCGTGGCCGTGTTGGCTCCCACCCGGAACCGCGCCAGCGTGACCTCGGTCTCGCCGCGACCGACATCCACGCGCGCGCTCTCGCCGGCCGCGCTCACGATCTCGAGGTAGCCGGTGCCCGCGGCGTCGACGCCGTCGATCCGCAGAGACACGACGCCGCCTTCACCGCCGGTGACCACGGGCGAGGCCGTGAGGGATGCCGGAGCCGAGGGAGGATCGTAGGCCCAGGCGACGACGCGCACGACACCGGCGGACTCTCCCACCGCGTTGACGGCGGCCGCCTCATAGCTGCGCTCCTCCCCGTTGGGGGCGGAGATCACGGGACACGTGCCGTCCGCCGCGCACGTCGCCACGACCGCACCCGCATGCCGCACCACGAATCCCGTCAGCGCCGGGTACGCCTGACGGGCCTCACCGGGATCAACGCGCAGGGTCACCAGGCCGTCGTCGTAGGCGACCTGCGTGACGCTCGCGGGGGTGCGGGGGAACCCCTGCAGGTCGAGCAGAAGCGAACCGTCTCGGTCGGCAGTGGTCACGCGGCCCTGCGCGTCTCGCACCGAGAAGGCCGCGGTGCATGTCGCGCCGGGGGCGTCAGCGGCCCAGCTCGCGGCGACCGAGGCGGGGCCCGCGACCGAGAAGGACACCCCGGCGCACTCACCGGTCGAGCGCACGGCGACGAGCTCGAGCGGAGTCCGGGGCAGGGGGTTGACCTCGCCCGCGCCGCCGAGAACCGGAATCGTGCAGGACGAGCCCGCGGCCTGGGAACAGGTCTGCACGAGGGTGCCTCCGCGGGGCAGGGTCACGGGAGCGGCACCCACCCGCAGGATCAGCCGGGCGGGCGCGACGCCCGTATGGCTGGTGACGGTGACCTGCACCGCCTCCTCGGTCCCCGGCACGGCGCGGTCGGCGCCGGTGATCTGCACGACGCCGTCCAGGGCCGTCACATCGAAGGCCGAGCCGGTGTACTGCGTGACGTAGACGAGGCGGTCCCAGTCCTCCGTGCCCTGCCACGTCGTGAGGGTGCGCAGGTCGTAGGTCGCACTCTCTCCGGGGCCGACGGTGAGCGATCCGCTGCGCAGCTCGGGTTGCGGCTCGACGGCGAGGATGTGCACCGGAACCGACAGATACGTCCATTCTTCGATCCCCACGATGCGCACCGGGACGTGGCATGCATCCACCCACGGTCCACCGAATCCCGCGTCGTAGCGGATGCGCGTGCCGTCCTCGACGGTGCAGGAACCTTCGGCGCGCGCGCCCGATGCGCTCACGTCGGGTCCGAGTTCGATGTCGCTTCCCCTCGGCGACGCGACGAGGGCATCCATGTCGAACGTCCGGGACCGCCCCTCCGTGACATCGAGCGCGCGCACACTGCTGCGCAGCGCCAGGGTGAGATCCTGCTCACCGGGGATGCGCAGGAACCCGTACGTCTCGACGGGGCCCGCGGGTCCCTCTCCCTGGAGGCGGAAGGCGACCAGCCGCGACTGCATCGGGAGGGGTCCGGAGACGCGATCGCCCGACACCTCGACACCCGCGGGTTCGCCCCACAGACTCAGGGTCAGATCGGATGCGTCTCCGCCAGACCACGACACCTTGCCCGCGACGACGTCGACGCCGCGGGTGAACTGCTCCCTCGTCTCGACCGTGAGCACGGTATCGGCAACGACGGGATAGTTCGGCACGGCCTCGCGCACGACCTTGACCACGATCAGACCGCGCCCGGTGTTGCCGGAATCGCTCTCGACGTCGTAGAGGAACGACATGGTCGCGGGCTGCGTGCCGGCCGCGATCGTGACGGACTGGTCGTCGACCGCGCGGATGAGCGCGTCCTGTCGCATGAACTCCGGGCTCGAGGTGCCGTCCTCGAGCGTCGCGACGAGGTCGGGTCGCACATCCGTCAGCGTCAGCGCACCCCGCGTGGGGTCGACGTCGTTCGCGAGGGGGCTGATCCGGATCTCGCTCGCCGCACCCGCCTGCACCTGGACGTAGTCCGTGAAGGTCACGGGGCTGGGGTTGGTCTGCTCGTCGAGCACACCGATCCGGGCGGTCGCGGTGCCCGTCACACCGAGGCTGTCGACGACCCGGTAGCGGAACGAGACCTGGCCCTGGAATCCGGACACGCTGGAGTACACGATCGACGCACCGTCGGCAGCGAGGGTCGCCGACCCCGACTCGGGCTGTGTGAGGACGGCGTCGAGCACCACCGCGTCGCCATCCGGATCGACCCCGAACCCGTCGAAGTCCACGGTGGTGGACTGGCCGCTGAGGACGCGACCCTCGAGGGTCTCGGGCAGCGGGGCGCGGTTGGCATCGTCGGAGGTGACCCGCACCCGTACGCTCGCCGTGTCGGCGAGCGAGGGCGACCCGGAGGCGAACACGCCGTAATCGATCGTGTACTCCCCCGGCTCATCCGGCGCGAGATAGCGGAGCGAGTCGCCCGCCGCGAAGGCGAGGGCGCCGGGTGCGCTCGAGCGCACCGACTCGGGGTTCAGGGTGAGGGCGGACCCGGCGGGTGCGACGTCGTTCTCGAGCACGGGGATGTCGATCTGTGCCCCCTGGCGCACGACCACACGGTCCTCGACCGCGATCGGCGCCAGCTCGGGGGCGGGCGGCAGGAGGTAGATCGTCGCCTCGCCCTCGACGCGTGATCCCGTGTCATCGGTGCCGTCGCTGACCGTGTAAGTCACGGTGCCGAGCACACCGGGGGCTCCGGAGGCGGTGGTTCCGGAGACCCGCAGCGAGTCCTGCGCGACGACGTCCACCGACAGGTTCGACCCGTCCCGCGCCGTCGCGCGCACGTCGCTGAGCAGCAGCACCCGCCGGGTGGGGTTCGACACGGTGCGGAACACATCCACCGTGGCGTCCTCGCGCGGATGCACGAAGGCCACCACCGGAGCCGTCGTCAGCTGGGCCTGGGCGTCCTCGTCGAGCAGTGTGATGCGGGCCGTGGCGGTCACCTCGCTCGACCCGTCGCCCACCGTGTAGCTCACGCGGTACACGCCGCTCTCGCGAGCGGTGATGTCGAAGGCCGTGCCCCCGGGAGCTGCGACGGCGGTCGCCGGGGCGTCATCGAGGACACGCACCGAGGTGAGCGAAACGAGGCCGGCCGTGCCCGTCACGTGCGGGGCGACGTCGACCGTGAAGCCCCCCTCGCTCAGGGTGTCGATGAGGGCGAAGGACTGGGCCTGCAGGGCCGGCTGCTGCCCGATGCGCACCGACACATCCATCGAGGTGATCCCGCCGCGGGTGTCGGCGACCGAAACGCTCAGCTCCACCTGCTGGGCGGCGCCCGAGCCGTCGTCGGAGTGCTGATAGACGACTTCGCCGGCCGGGGACGCCGCGACCGTGCCGATCCCGGAGGGGTTCTGCACCGACGCCAGCAGCAGGGGATCGCCGTCGGGATCGACCCAGCCCTGCAGCACCGGCACCACGACGGTGCCGCCGGGGGCGACCTCCGCCGACGGACGGTCGGCGAGGCAGCCCGTGGTCCCGCACCACTGCGGAGCGGCGTTCTCGGCATCGCCGACCACGGACAGCGTCACGGTGGTCGGCTCCGAGACGAGCCCCGGCGCCGCCGTGCCGTCGGTCACGCGGTAGGAGAAGGATGCCGAGCCCTGGGCCGCGGCATCCACCCGTACCGCGAGGCGCTGCCCGTTGTCGGTGATGGTCACGACTCCGAACCCGGGGTCCAGTCCCGTGACGGACTCGGGGTCGATGCTCAGGACGTCCTCGTTGGGATCGTGATCGTTGAGCAGGACCGGAAGGCTCGCCAGCGCGCCCCCGCGAACCCCGAAGGCATCGGGCTGGGCGATCGGCGGCTTCGGATCGAGCACGACCGCCGCCTGCTCCTCGCTCTCCTGGGCCTGCGCGTCGATCTGGTCGCCGAGCGTCCAGTCCTGACTGGAGGGCAGCAGCCTTCCCGACGGCAGATTCCAGACCCAGCCCGACCGCGTCTCGTTGAGCACGACGGCGCCGGAGCCGACGACGAAGACCGGTCGACGTTCGTCACCGAGCGTGCCGCCGCCGTATTCCAGCGCCGAGGACTGCGTCTGCGAGTTCCAGAGCACGCCGTCGCCCGCGCCCTGCGGCAGCCAGGCGGCGTAGGCGACCCCGTCCACGGTCACGGGGGCGGCGGGAGCGCCGAGTATCTGTTCGCCGGTGCCCTCCTCCCGGACGGGGGCGGAACCGTCGGCGGGCAGCCGCACAAGACTGGTCTCATCGGCGATCAGCGCGGCGTCCGCCGTCGCCGACGCCACCCCCAGCACCCGCCCGCCGACCGTCTCGGTCTCGATCGCGACGTCGTCGCCCCGGCGCCATGCGCGCCCGTCGTCGAGGTCGACGACGAACCACACGTCCCCCGCCGCGGTGATGCCCGGGTCGTCGACCTCGAACCGCGCCTCGTCGCTGCCCCGCGCCTGGCCCGTGGGGATGTCGTAGCGCAGCACGGCGGCGTCCCTGGCCGAGTAGCTGTACAGCATCCCCCGTTCGTCGACCGCGATCGCGTCGGCGGCGTACGACGGCGCGTCATCGTCGGCACCCGAGAACGGATCCACCTGCGCGGGCGACGCATCGGAGAGTCGCCCGGCCCACACCGCACCCGAGTCGGTGAGGTAGGCCGCGAAGTCACCCGCGACCGCCACGTCGACGGTGCCCTCGGGAGTGGAAGGCGATTCGCGCAGGGCGTCGTCGTCGATGTCGACCGGCAGCGCCTCGTCGATGCGGGTCACCTTTCCGAAGCTCTCGGAGAAGAGGTACGCCCCCGACGCGCTCTGCGCCACCATGCTCGGATTTCCGATGCCCCGGACGGTGTCCAGCTCGCCGATGGCGGTGTTGACGCGGGCGTAGCGTCGCCCGTCGCCGGTCTGCAGCGCCCAGACGGACGCATCGGTGCTGGGGGTCTCGCGGGCATCGAGCCCCGGCCACACGACGCTCACCCCCGCGATGACACCGACCGCGGCGAGACCGGCCAGGCCCGCGATGAGCGTGCGCCGCCCGCGTTTCACAGTCCGCCCGATCCGATGAGCGCGCCGAGGACACCGGCGACGACCCCGAAGGCCACCACCGCGACCCCGCCGAGGATCCAGGGCCAGCGGCGGGTGCCCGGCTCCACGCGCCCCGAGATGTCGGCGTCTTCGTCACGGGCGAGCGCCGCCACGCCCACCCGGGCCGGGGCCTTGCGCACCGTTGCCTGCTCGACCCAGGTCCGCGCGGGGCCCCGCAGCGCGGCATCCGAGAAGTCGACGGCCGCCGGCGTGGGAGCCCACTCGTCGGTCGCGACCTCGAGCGGCGTCTGCGGCAGGCCCAGCTCGGTCTGCACGGCACGCAGGGCCTCGCCCAGCGACAGTGCGTCGGAGTGACGCCGCTGCGGTTCGCGGCTCATCGCCTTGGCGAGCACCTCCTGCAACGAATCCGGCACATCCGCCCGGGTCAGCCTCGGGTAGGTCGCGCGCGTGATCCGCCGGCGCAGGTGCTCGCGGGTGTTCTGACCCCGCTCGAGGCGCTCGAAGGGACTGTGCCCCGCGAGCAGCGAGTAGACCGTGGCCCCGAGCCCCCACACCTCGCTGGCGACGGTGCCGCTCGTGGATTCGGTGATCACCTCCGGAGCGCTCCAGGGCACGCTCATGGCCAGCACCTCGTCGGCCTTGCCACGGGCGAGGGAGGAGGAGATGCCGAAGTCGGCCAGCACCGGCGCGCCGAAACTCGTCACGAGGATGTTGCTCGGCTTGACGTCGCGGTGCACGAGGCCCGCGCGGTGCGCGGACTCCAGCGCGCTCGCCATCTTGACGCCGATCGCGAGCACCTCCGCCACGGGGATGCGCTCGACCCGATAGCGCTGCGAGAGCGAACCGGGGCAGTACTCCATGACGATGTAGGGCCGCCCCTCGGCCGAGATCCCGGCCTGGTACACGGTGACGATCGACGGGTGCGCCGAGAGATGGGCGAGCACATCGGCCTCGGCGTTGAACATGCGCAGCAGGTCGGCGTCGCGCACGTCGCTGGGCAGCACCTTGACCGCGACGTGACGACGCGGCATGTCCTGTTCGTACAGGAACACGTCGGCGAATCCACCCGAGCCGAGCGGGCGGATGTAGGTCAGCCCGGGCAGCAGGGGAGGATCGGACGGCAGCCGCTTGGCCACATTTCCCCCCCCAGTGACGCCCGACGTCGGCGTCGATGACTCTCCCGGAGCGCTCACAGCCCCCGTCACGGTGAGCACCCTCCCCGCCCACGCGAGGATGGCTCACATGCTAACAGCGCCGTGGCCGCGGGATGCTGGGGGATCACTGATCGCGCTCGCCCCTGTGGAGAGGCGGATCGCCCGGGTCGAAGGGCGAATCGAGGCTGCGTGAGAGCTCCTCGAGCATCGACTCGATCTGCGGCTCGACGTACTGCGTGATCGCGGACTGGATGCGCAGGCGGTGGCGAAGGAGCAGTGTGCACACCTCGCGGCCGACGAGGTTGGCGTAGTCGTCGGCGAGTCCCACCTCCTGCCGGAGGGCCGCCTTGGCGTCATCGCTCAGCGCGGGCAGTTCCGGCACGTCGGCGTCGACCTGCTGCGCCAGCTCGGCGATCGTGAAGAGGAAGGGCGCGCCCGGCTGCGGCTCGGGATCCAGGGGGAGCCCCTCGTACTCGGGCTCGAGGCCCTCAGCGGGCCGGTAGGTGCGAGCGCGGTTGCGCGCAGCCTGCTGATCGAGCTCACCCTGCAGCATGGGCAGATTGCGCGCGGTGTAGACCGCGACGGCATGGTCGACGATCGTCTTGACCCTCGTCGAGAGGCCGTGCTGCACGCCGTGCGGCACATCGGAGCCCAGACCCGCCGCCGAGAGCACGGGAGAGCCGAAGCAACGACGGCACGGCGCGAGGCGCCCGCGGTGCGTCGCGGGCTCCCAGCGGGGAAGCCAGCGCAGCCAGGCGTCGACCGCCTGGCTCACCTGCGTCTCGAGCGAGCGCTCCATGCCCCCCACCGTAGCCCCGAACGCCCGGAACGGCGCGCTTTTCGGGCTCAGCGGTCTTCGTCGTCGCGTTCCCAGGGCCAGCGCGGGACGCCGGGACCGGAGCGCGCCGCGACGGCCGCTCCCGCGCCGGCGACGACGCCCGCCACGGCGATGGTGACCGAGACCCAGGACAGCAGGACAGCCCCCCCGATCGCGAGCGCGCGCAGCGGGTCCGCGCCGACGCCTACTGCGCCGACGAGCACGCCGGCGCAGTAGGCGGCCGCCGCGGCGGCACCGCCGCCCAGCGCCTGCCCGACACCCCCCGCGCCGCGCAGCAGCGCGGGGGCGGTCACGGCGACGAAGCCGCCGAGCGCCGCGATGGTGCCGATGATCCCCGGCACGGGTCCGAGCCCCGGCTCGTCGATGACCGCATCGCCCGTGAGCAGCGATGCCATGCCGAGGGCGAAGACCAGCAACGCGAAGAATCCCGCCGTGGCGAAGGCGACGATCGTCCACGCGCGCCGAGTATCCGCTCCCGCGTCATCGGCGCCCACCGGATGCTCCGCTACGACCGGACCAGGGTGGGCCCGGCTTCGAGCGTGCGCTCATACTCTCGCTGCGCCTCGTTGTTGAGCTCGGAGACGCGCCTGCCGCGCGCGGAGATCCACGCGCCGTACCAGATCGCCAGCTCGCGGCCGATGACGAAGGCGGCGAAGGCCAGAGGAGCAACCAGCTGCGCCTCGACGAGCTCGGCGCCCTCGGTGCGGGTGAGCTGCCAGAACGGCGCCTCGAAGAGCTGTCCCACCAGGTGCGCGCCGTATGCGACGAATCCGAGGAGCAGCCCCCAGACGACCCAGTGCCCCCAGCGTCCGCGGTTGATGATCGCGCCGAGCAGCCAGAAGCCCACGAAGTAGGTCGCCGTGGTGATCCACAGCCACCAGGAGGTGGCCCCGGAGATGGCGCCCTCGAGCACCGAATCGAACGTGTACGTGCCATCGAGCAGTCCGATACCCAGGGCCACGGCGAGATAGAGCACCGCGAACGAGAGCGCGGCGAGCAATCCGATCAGTCCGGCGGCGGCGCGGTTGCCGCGGGGGCGCGGCGCCTCGGGCGCCTGCACGAAGATCGGCTGAGGGCTCGCGGGCGACGCCGCCGGTGCGACGGCGACCGTCTCGGCGGCCGGTTCCGGGGAGGTGACCGGAGCGGGGGCGTCGTACACCGTCGGCGACGACGCGTAGGCGGCCGTCGCGGCGGCGGCGGGCGCGGCGTCGGTCTTCGAGGCGGCGGGAGGCGTGTGCGAGGTGGCGGGCTCGTCGCTCGTGTCGCTGGGCGTCTCGTATCCGGCGTAGCGCGCGGCGAACGCCGCGTCGTCCTCGTCGGTCTGCCCACCGGCTGCCGGGGCGGTGGCGGCGGCGGGGGCGCGGTCGATGTCGCGCTGGGCGGCTTCGGCGCTGGCGAGCCCCTCGTGGGCACGCCCCACGACATCCTCGTCCGCGGGTCGCGGGTCCTCGACGGGATCGCCCGGGGCCTTGCTGGCGTCGCTCATGGGTGCACTCCTCACGCGCGGGCGTCCGACCCGCGTCGTCAGGGTACCCTCCGCGGTGTCGGTGCTCCGTAAGGCGTGCCGACGCGTGTCGGAGTCCGCAGCGAAGCGGGCGAGACGCTAAGGCCACACCCGGCTGACGGTGCTCGAGAGCTCGGTGGGCGGTCCGGGGTACGAGCGGATGCTGGCGAGCCAGAGACCGCCCCGCAGGATGTGCGTCTCGGCATCCACCCCCTCTGCCGCGCCCCGCTCGCAGCGCACCCCGTCGGCGTCCGGCGCGCAGGTGAACCCCGTCGCACCCAGGATCCGGGCCGCCTCCCCCGCCGCTCGATCGGAGACCGTTGCGACCGTCAGGACCGCCCGCCCCGCATCGCCCTGCCAGGAGCATCCGATGAGGATCTGCGCGCCGAAGGCCTCGGGCAGCGCGGGAACGGCGGACGGGGGCGGCGTGGCCGCCTCGTCGAGAGTGAGGGACCAGTCGCTGCTCAGCCGCTCCCAGAGTCCGCCGGGGTAGAGGTCCTCGCAGCGGGAGGGGAACGTCGGCGAATCCGGGGCCTCCGCGACGGCGGGCTCCGGTGTCGGGGAGGGAGAAGGGAGCGCCGCCGAACCGCCCTGCGCCTGCGCCGGCAGGAGGTCGCCGCGCAGGGCCTGGCCCGCCCAGTCCGCGACGACCGACGCCATCGGCAGCGCAAGCCACACCAGCGCGGCGAGCACGGCCGCCGACACCAAGCCCGCGAACCACGCGAACCACGTGCTGCGGCCGCCGACCCTCGCCATCCTGCGTTCCTCCCGACCGCCCCCACGGCACTGACGAGGCCACCCTAGGCGAGGCCGCCCGCTGCGAGCGGATGCCACGCGACGCGTCCCGAGAACGCCGAAGGGGCCCCGGCGAACCGGGACCCCTTCGGCGTTGCTCGACTCAGTTGTACGTGCCGGGCGTGAAGTCGTCCGTCGAGAAGCTGTCGAAGTCGACGAACCCGAGATCGGCCTCCGAGTAGACGCCGTCCGACGCGAACACGCGGTTCGGGTAGCGCTCGCTCTTGGCCTCTTCGGTCGCCTCCACCACGACGTTGCGGTACTTGCCGAGGCCGGTACCCGCCGGGATGAGCTTTCCGATGATGACGTTCTCCTTGAGACCGACGAGCGGGTCGCTCTTGCCCTGCATCGCCGCCTCGGTGAGCACGCGGGTCGTCTCCTGGAAGGAGGCGGCCGAGAGCCACGACTCGGTCGCGAGCGACGCCTTCGTGATACCCATCAGCTCGGGACGACCCGACGCCGGACGCTTGCCCTCGGCGACCGTCTGGCGGTTGATGTCGATGAAGCGACGCGAGTCGACGAGCTCACCGGGAAGCAGCGTCGTGTCGCCGTGGTCGACCACGGTGACCTTGCGCAGCATCTGGCGCACGATGACCTCGATGTGCTTGTCGTGGATCGGCACACCCTGCGAGCGGTAGACACCCTGCACGCCGCCGACGAGGTACTTCTGCACCTCGCGGGCACCCTGCACGCGCATGATGTCCTTCGGGTCGCGGGTACCGACCTGCAGCGCCTCGCCGACCTCGACGTGCTGGCCGTCCTCGACGAGCAGCGTCGCGCGCTTGAGCACCGGGTACACGGTGGGCTCGTCGCCGTTGTCGGGCGTGATGATGATCTTCTTCGACTTGTCGGTCTCGTCGATCGTCACGCGACCCGCCGCCTCCGCGATGGGAGACGCGCCCTTGGGCGTGCGGGCCTCGAACAGTTCCTGCACACGGGGCAGACCCTGCGTGATGTCGTCTGCCGACGCGGAACCGCCCGTGTGGAAGGTGCGCATCGTCAGCTGCGTGCCGGGTTCGCCGATCGACTGGGCCGCGATGATGCCGACGGCCTCGCCGATGTCGACGAGCTTGCCCGTCGCGAGCGAACGGCCGTAGCACTTGGCGCAGACGCCGACCGCCGAGTCGCAGGTGAGG